>NZ_MVON01000028.1:0-38144 GCF_002018925.1 Acinetobacter sp. MF4642 | reverse complement strand
GGATAATCTTTTTCAGATTCAATCAATAATTGAACCGCTCTTTCTCTGATTTCAGGGGTATATTTTAATTTTGTCATCGGAATAGTCTCTCAGAATATTGAGTCTCCGACAAACCCGGTACGGTTCAATAACTGACCATAGAACAACCAAAAAAAAGAGAACGATTGCACATACAAAAGTCGAAAGATAAGCCATTTTAACAATCCTGAACTTTGTTAAACCAAAGTTAAAGTGTGAAAATGCACACTTTAATCTTAGACCAAAGTCTAATCCGTCATTTCGATTATGAATAGTAGTATTTTCATTTTCACCATATTTATTTTCTATTTGATTAGATTTAAAACATCTTAATGCTCCATTTCTACCCTCACCTTGTTCAACTACTTAGGATTCAAGCCGATTCATAAAAGTGGCAAGTACAACCAAGTAGGACTTGACTCAAACCGCAAACAAGCAGACATTAGCCTCTTTAAAAAACACTTGTATTTTTATGCTCATGTTAAAAAAATTCATTGGTGAGTCTGCGTTTAAACTCGCAGGCTGGAAATATCATGTAGAACCAAACGTTTTGGAAGACAAGCAAGTCATTATTGGATTTGAACATACTTCTATGTTGGATGCTGTCTTGTCACTGGCAATTTTTCAAATCTACGATATGAAAATCCATACCCTGATTAAAAAAGAATTATTCAAAGGGCCAATGAAGCCCATACTCGAAGCCATTGGTGGTATCGCGGTCGATCGTAAGTCAAATAAAGACATTGTGTCTCAAATGGTTGAACACTTTAGCCAAAATGAAAAATTCAATTTAGTCATTGCACCTGAAGCAACACGTGCCAAAACAGGTGAAGTACGTAAACCTATTCGTACTGGGTTTTGGCATATTGCTAAAGCAGCAAATGTGCCTATTGTACTCATGTACGCGAACTCAAAAACCAAGCAAGGCGGTATTTTTGGAAAAATCTACCCAACAGATCTAGATCATGACTTAGCGCTTATTAAAGCACTTTATAAAGAGCATGTTGGTTTAGATATTGAGATTCCAGAACCTAAAACTGCTGCACAATAAGGTCATTTAATTAACCTAAAAGAATGTGAAGACGCTATTCTTTTAGGTCTCTGTGGGTGTTTCCCAACAGTTAATTTTTAAAGTGAACTTCCTTTACAAGGTAAATTTGAAATAACTGTATTTATTTCAAACAATTTTAATTCTTTTTTGTTTGTTCAGGCAGATTTCAGAAAAACACCTACTTTCGCATAAAAAAGTGCTTATGGTAGAATTTGCACAATTTGATAGGCACAAAGCCAATCTACAAGGAGCATATTTCGCATGGCGGGTCATTCCAAGTGGGCCAATATTAAGCATCGTAAAGCAAAACAAGATGCTAGCCGTGGTAAACTTTTTACCAAATTTATTCGTGAATTAACAACTGCTGCAAAGCTTGGCGGTGGTGATGCTGCTAGCAACCCACGTCTTCGTGCAGTTGTAGAAAAAGCACTTTCTGTAAATATGACACGCGACGTCATCAACCGTGCAATCCAACGTGGTGCTGGTGGTGAAGATAACGATGATTTAAAAGAAATTACTTACGAAGGTTATGGTGTTGGTGGTGTTGCAGTTATTGTGGAAACCATGACTGACAACTTAAACCGTACTGTACCGGATGTCCGTCACTGTTTCTCAAAAACAGATGGCAACTTAGGCACAAACGGTTCAGTTGCTTTCTTGTTCACAAAACGTGGCGAGATCACTTTTGAAGATGTGTCTTTAGAAGATCAAATCATGGACGTGGCACTTGAAGCAGGTGCTGAAGATATCGAAGTGGATGAAGATGAAATCTTAGTCATTACTACACCTGAATCTTTTGGTGATGTACAAGATGCTTTAACTGCTGCAGGTTTAAAATCGGACAATGCTGAAGTGGTCATGAGCCCTTCAACTAAAGCCGAAATCACCGATATCGATCAAGCCAAAAAGATTATGAAAATGATTGATATGCTTGAAGATTTAGATGACGTACAAAACGTATATACCAACGTTGAATTCTCTGACGCGGTATTGGCAGAATTAGACGCCTAATCTTCTGCTTTAAAAATGCGTTCTCAAATATAGCTTTGGGAGCGCATTTTTTATGGCTGATTGAAAACCCTTTCAATAAATTTTGCTTTTTTAAATCGATATTCATCCATCATTAAATGTTGGCTGTCTTGTTTTAATTGGTTATACGCCATCACTATTTTTTGATTTTCCAACAAGCGATCACGAAAGATCAGAAAACTTTACCACCGAGCGTTTTTCACGACCCATTAAATAGCAACATCATTCTGCTGTAGCACCTCTAACATACACAGCTTATGTGCTCTTATTGTCGCTGATAATATGCAAACTTTTGAAAGTAGGAAGCCTAATACTCATTAGACTCATACAAGTTCAGCGTGACTTAGACTTTGCTCAACAAACCACTACAGTTAAAAACGTTATATTCTTTAATCACAAAGCTTGAGTGCAGTGCCACCACATGTTCGATTTTACCAATGCGTTTGAGTAAAATATCACTATAGTTTTCCATATCTCTTGCAACAACTTCAACAATAAAGTCTGCCGACTGCCCTGTCACTAAAAAGGCATTGGTCACTTCAGGAATATTTTCTAGCTCTTCTAAAAACTTGGAAAAAGTGTCGGTATCATGTTTACTCAAAGATACTTGTAGCAAAACATGTAGACTAAAACCGAGCTTTTGATAGTTAATATCACGCTTAACTTTGGTCATAATGTCGTTATCAATGAGGTGCTTAATACGACGATGTACTGAACTGACCGATAGATTAATACGCTCTGATAATTCGTTTAGATTGATATCTTCATTACTTAAAATTTCTAAAATTTGCTTATCAAAACGATCTAATTCCATTATTTAACTCTCATGACAACTTATGTTTATAGGTGTTTATTTCATATTAAGCATTTCAAATGAAAGATAAAGCTTATTTGCAGTTTTTTTTCATATATTTTCAGATTGATAAGAATATATCAGCCTTTTTGGACCAAGAGTGCCATGATCTTTTACAAAGTTATAAATAGACTGAGAAACTTTCTATTCAGCTTCTATAAATCATGATATTGAAAATACAAGAAAGGCAAAGGCTGTCTGTATCACACATCACCTTTGCCTTGTTGGGCTTAAGCTTATTTTAAACGCCGCGCCAGTCGACTCGAGCATTGCGCTCGGTTTGATAGACTCTTAAAACATACTGCCCCAAGGGTAAATTGGTTAAATAGGTTTTATAAGCACTAAATTCTTCAGATAGACTTTCCTCATGGTCTTTTTCCCAAGGTGTCCCCTTAATTTCCAGCACAGGCGCTAACATCGAACATACAGCAATATCCGCCAAACCTAAACGATCCCCGACAAAGTAACGTCCATGATTAGCAATTAACTTCTCATTCAATACTTCAATTAACCGCTGCATTTCGGCTTTGGAATGCTCTATTTTTTCTGCATTCAACTCATAGCCTTTCGACATCAACGTTTTCATTAAAGGTTTGGTGTATTTTTCAAATTTACGTAAATACCCCTTTTCACCCAACATAATCTGTAGCGATTGATCGTTATCGGACAATGCATGGGCCAACCCCCAACGACGCACATGCAATCCCAAATCATTGGCTAACGCATTAACATCTAAAGCCTCTTTACGAAGCTGTGCTTCATTACGTAACAGTCGATGTTCTGGATAACGCTCATCAAGATATAACGCAATCTCGGTGGTATCAGCGACCCATTTGTCCTGATCACGCAAAATAGGCAGTTTATTTTGCCCTGTCTTTAACTGTGCAAAAGCCCGGTGAACCCCAGGCACCACATTTTGTGCGACAAAATCTAGCTCTTTATGATCGAGCAACCAGCGAGCTTTCTCACAAAAATGAGATAAAGGAAACTGGTATAAAGTTCTCATAAATGCTCCACATTTATTTTTCTATTTTGGCTTTTCAGAAAAGCCATCTATTTCAGTTGGATACTTTAGTCACTGTATTTAGGATTTACAATGTACTTTTTACTCAAAACTGCCTAGCAAATGTTCAACAGTCTTTATCAAATTTATACATTTTTTTCTCTACAATATCTCAAATCTTGATAAGTAAGACTTTGATCATCCCATTCAGTCCTCAGTTAAATTGGTTATTCCTTATTTTTCAAATCCTTAACATATCATCTAAATGATTAAACTTAGCATATTTTATTTTTAAATTTTTAGCTGCTAAGTAATTCAAAATCCTTCATTTAATCATTCAAGCAATCCCAAGTAGCGTATAGGCATTAAGTAAAGGTGCTTTTATGTCTCATACACTCTCTAAAAATATTCACGTGATACAAAATGATCAGGATGCGATTAATGCAGCCTATCATGTCGCTGACTTTGCCTTAGAAGGTCGGGATCAACGTGATCAGAACCGTCAGCTTCCTTTTGCTGAAGTCGAGTTATTTAGCCAAAAAGGATTAGGCGGGATTCGTATTCCTCAAGCTTTTGGAGGCGCATTTGTTTCCAACAAAACCTTAGCTCAGGTTTTTCGCATTATTAATAAAGCCGACTCAAGTGTTGGCCAAATTCCACAAAACCAAATTGCGCTGCTCAACATGATTGATATCTTAGGCAACGAACAACAGAAACAGTTTATTTTTAATGAAATATTAAACGGCAAACGCCTTGCTAATGGCGGCCCCGAACGAAATACCAAAGACACTAAAACCCTGAGTACGACATTAAGTATTGAAAATGGTCGTTACTATGTCGATGGTGAAAAGTTCTACTCTACAGGCAGTAGCTTTGCTCATTGGTTAGCCATTAAAGCCATCCACCCTGAAGGATATGTGGTACTGACGCTTGTTGATGCCACAGCACAAGGCATTGAAGTCATCGATAACTGGAACGGTTTTGGTCAGCGTACAACTTCAAGCGGCACAGTAAAATTACAACGGGTTGAAGTCGATCCACTACTTATCTTTGATGAGCGGAAACTGGCTGAAGATATCAATTATCGCGGTGCTTTCTCGCAGTTAATGCAAGTTGCAATTGATGTCGGCATAGCAGAAGCTGCATTTGAAGACACTTTGTCAGCAGTGAAAAAAGCCCGACCAATTGTCGATGCGCAAGTTGAGAAAGCCAGTTTTGAACATTACACCTTACAAGAAGTCGGCAAATCCGCCGTCCTGTTGGATGCCGCTATCCTGCTGCTCGATGAAGCTGCTGAATATTTAGATGAGCTCGACCAACTGAGCGTTGTCAGTGCCGAACAAGCAGCTAAAGCTTCCATTCTAGTCGCCGAAGCTAAGGTCTATGCCAATGATGCTGCACTACAAATTTCTGAAAAACTCCTAGAGCTTGGCGGCAGTCGTTCGAGCCTAAGCCAACATAATTTAGATCAACATTGGCGCAATGCACGTGTGCATACCTTACACGACCCGATCCGCTGGAAGCTGCATGCACTAGGTAACTACTATTTAAACAACACTTTTCCTGCTCGCCACGCTTGGATTTAAGGAGAACGTCATGACTTCATTTCAACCTATTCTTCCACTTCAATCCAAAAATGCAGCGTATGCACATATTATTCAAAGCGATGCCGAAGCCTTAGAGATTGCCAAAAATTTAGCTGAGCAGTTTAAACAACAGGCTATCCAACGTGATGCGGAACGAATTTTGCCTTTTGAGGAAATCGAGACCTATAGCCAATCTGGCCTTTGGGCCATTACTGTACCGAAGGAATTCGGGGGTGCAGATGTTTCCAGCTATACGGTCGCACAAATTATCGCACTGATGAGTGGTGTAGATGGGTCTATTGGTCAAATTCCCCAGAACCATTTCTATGCATTAGAGGTTTTACGCAACAACGGTACTGAACAACAAAAGCGTAAACTCTATGCAGAAGTGCTCAAAGGGGCACGCTTTGGTAATGCCTTGGCAGAGTTTAAAACTAAAAACGCAACACAAAAACAAACTGCACTCAGCCAAACTGAACAAGGCTATGTGGTCAATGGTGAAAAGTTTTATTGCACAGGCAGTCTGTTTGCAGACCGCATCCCCACTTTAGTCAAAGATGCCGATGACAAAGAGTTTCTTGTCTTTATCCCACGGAGTAGCCAAGGACTCGAACTGATAGATGATTGGTCTGGTTTTGGTCAACGCACCACAGGCAGCGGTACAGTCAAATTCAATCATGTCGCTGTAGATGCCGAAGATATTGTTTCTTTCGATACAGCTTTTTCTAGACCGACTTTGGTTGGACCTTTTGCGCAAATTATGCATGCTGCCATTGAAACGGGTATCGCGCGTGCTGCTTTTGAGGAAACACTGGTTCGTGTGCGTCAGGCTCGTCCGTGGATTGACTCTGCTGTTGAACAGGCAACCGATGATCCTTTAACACAGTTTGAACTAGGACGCGTGGTTGCCGATGTACGCGCCAGTGAAGTCTTACTCAAACAAGCAGCTCGCTCAATCGATACAGCACGTCCTAATCCAACCATTGATAGCATTGCAAAAGCTTCTCTCGATGTAGCGAAAGTTCGTGCACATAGCACAGAAACCGCATTAAAAGCCGCTTCGAAATTGATTGAACTGGCAGGCAGTCGTGGTAGTCAGCGTGAAGATGGCTTAGACCGTTTTTGGCGTAATGCCCGTGTTCACACGCTACATGATGCGTCACGTTGGAAATATTACTTCATTGCCAATTATCTTCTTAACGGTGTACTTCCGCCACGCAGAGGGACATTGTAATGACACTATCATCTCAAAATAAAAAGTCGAAGCAAATCATCCTGAATGCCTTTGATATGAATAGCGTAGGTCATATCAATCACGGTTTGTGGACTCACCCTCGCGATGAGTCACATCGTTTTAATGAGCTCAGCTATTGGACAGACTTGGCGCAAACTTTAGAGCAAGGTTTATTTGATGGTTTGTTTATCGCCGACATTACAGGTGTTTACGACGTTTATCAGAATGGTCTGGATTTAACCCTAAAAGAGTCAATTCAACTTCCAAGCCATGATCCAAGTACACTCGTTTCAGCTATGGCTGCCGTTACACAGCACTTAGGGTTTGGCGTCACTGTGAACTTGAGCTATGAGTCGCCTTATCAGTTTGCACGGCGCTTTGCGAGCCTTGACCATCTAACAAACGGTCGTATTGGTTGGAACATTGTCACGGGTTACTTAGACAGCGCAGAACGGTTAATTGGGCAAAAAGGTTTAAAAGATCACGACTTGCGTTATGAACAAGCTGAAGAGTTTCTCGAACTTTGCTATAAATTTTGGGAAGGTTCTTGGGAGGACGATGCCGTCCAAAAAGATAAGTTAAACCGTGTCTTTACCGACCCTTCAAAAGTTCATGCCATACAGCATCAAGGCAAATTTTTCCAAAGTCAGGGTGTTTTTCAGGTTTCCCCATCTATTCAGCGCACGCCTGTACTTTATCAAGCGGGCGCTTCAAGCAAAGGCTTAGCCTTTGCAACTCAACATGCTGAAGCCATGTTTATTGGTGCAGACACACCCGAAAAACTGAAACAGCAAGTCGATAAGATTCGTGCACTTGCCTTAAGCCATGGCCGTGATGAGCAAGCCATTAAACTCTTTGTCGGCATTAGTGTAGTGACTGCAGAAACAGACGAACTCGCACAAGAAAAACTGGCCGAATATATTCGCTATGCCAGTCCAGAAGCAGGTTTGGCGCATTTTTCCAGTTCAGTCGGAATTGATTTAGCGCAGTTCACAGATGATGAAGCGATTCCTTATAAACAAACCAATAGCATTGCCTCGGTCAATAACAAATTTAAAGAGCAAAAAGTTACGCGAGCGGATTTGAAAGCCCAACATGTACTCGGTGGACGCTATCCACTGATTGTCGGGAGTGGAAAAACTGTAGCAGAAAAGCTCATTCAGCTCATAGATGAAACTGGCGTAGATGGCTTTAATCTCACACGAACCGTTGCCCCAGAGTCACATCAAGACTTTATTCGTTGGGTCATCCCAGAATTACAAGAGCGTGGCCGTTATAAAACCGCCTATGAAACAGGTAGTTTACGCCACAAATTATTCGCTCAAGGTGACCGACTGGCCGCAGACCACCCAGTACAGCAGTATCGATGTCAAAGCTCGAACCCTGATTCTAAAACACAGCAAAAACAAACTGCATAAATTTTAAAATACGAGAAATATCATGGCTCAAACTGCAAAAACAAAATTTACCATTATTGGGGTAATTGTCGCTGCCATCGTCATTGCACTGGTGGCGTGGTCTTATCATAAAAAATCGAGTAACACTGAACTGGTGATTGGGATCAGCCCACCCTTTGCCAATCCATTAAAAGTGGCTGTGGAAGAAGCGAAACAGCAAGGCATCAACGTCAAACTGGTCGAGTTTTCGGATTGGAATACCCCCAATATCACGCTCAACCATGGTGATATTGATGCCAACTATTTTCAGCATCAGCCCTTCTTAGATAACGCCATCAAAGAAACCCAATTTAAACTGAAAGCACTGGATAAAGGCGTCACCACACACGTTGGTTTATATTCAAAAAAATATGACTCTATTGATGCGATTCCTGAAAATGCACGTACAGTTATTCCAAATGATCCAGTAAATCAAGGTCGTGCGCTTTTACTATTACAACAGGCCAAATTGATTAGCTTAAAAGACCCAAACAATCATCTATCGAACCTGCAAGATATTGTCAGCAATCCTAAAAAGTTGCAGTTTATTGAAGTTGAAGGTCCACAAACTGCGCGTGCCGTTGATGATGCTGATTTGGTATTTAGCTATCCACATTATTTACGTCTTGCAAAAACCATCGACCCAAATGATGCGCTGATCTTAGATGACAACACTAATACTCTGTATTCGATTTTATTTGTGGTGCGTGACGACTACCAACAGCAACATCCAGAGAAAGCCGCGCAACTTGAAAAATTCATCAAGATTTATCAAACGTCTGACAAAGTTAAACAGACTTTGAATAGTGAAATTGGTGAAAAACTTTGGTTCCCTGGTTGGAAGTGAGTATAAGCCATGACGCAATCTTTCACTCAAAATCGAAAAAAATGGCTGATTGGCTTAAGCATCATCGTGGCAATTTTTGCTCTAGCGGGTTACCGCTATAGCAAAAGCCATACACAAGATGATGTCTTAACGATTGGTATTAGCCCACCTTATGCCGAACTGCTGCAAAGCGTGGCAGACGATGTAAAAAAGCAAGGCATTCAAGTCAAACTGGTTGAATTCTCTGACTGGCATGCGCCAAATGTTGCCGTACAAAATGGCGATATTGATGCCAA
Source organism: Acinetobacter sp. MF4642 (assembly GCF_002018925.1). Lineage (NCBI taxonomy): Bacteria > Pseudomonadati > Pseudomonadota > Gammaproteobacteria > Moraxellales > Moraxellaceae > Acinetobacter > Acinetobacter sp. MF4642. The sequence goes on along the minus strand of NZ_MVON01000028.1, from coordinate 28,812 downwards.
TTTTTTTCAGCAAAGTGTCTTTCTACGCAATGCGATTCGCGAAACAAATTATGATCTGCATGCATTCGCCACAGGAACAGGAAGTCATGTCGGACTGTATTCAAAAAAATATAAGTCCTTAGATGCACTACCCACTCAAGCACGTGTGGTCATCCCCAATGACCCTGTAAACTCGGCACGTGCTCTAATTTTACTGCATCGTGCAGGTTTGATTCAGCTCAAAGACATTAACAATGAACTGTCTACCGTAAAAGATATTGTGAGCAATCCTAAACAGCTTCAGTTTATTGAAGTAGAAGGCCCACAAACTGCCCATGCGTTTAATGATGCCGATTTAATTTTTGGCTTCCCGCATTATTTAAAAATGGCCAAGGTCACAGATCCGCATCATACCCTTTTTCTTGACCCGATAGACAAGAAATACGCCATTTTATTTGTGACACGTAAAGACTATCCAGACCAAAACCAAAAACTTGCGACTTTTGTGCAAGCATTCCAAAACTCAAAACACGTTCAAGAAATTCTAGATCGAGATTTTGGCCAAGGTCTGTGGTTTGAAGGCTGGAAATAAGGAGAAAAAAAATGGTCAGCTTTGGTTCTCATGTGGATTTTTCAATTCCACATATCAAAATTCGTAACTTAAACAAACACTATGCAGTACAAGGTCATAGTGTGCATGCACTCAAAAATATTGACCTAGACATCCCGACAGGGAAAGTGTTTGGCATTATTGGCAAAAGTGGTGCAGGTAAATCCTCCCTGCTCCGCACCTTAAATGGTTTAGAACGTATCAGTGAAGGTCATATTCATATTCATCAGCAAGACTTGGCGGCATTGAGTCATGCTGAGCTTATTCAGCTCCGCCAACGCATTGGCATGATTTTTCAGCATTTTAATTTAATGTCTGCTAAAACAGTCTATGAAAATGTCGCACTGCCCCTCAAAGTGGCCAATTATCCCAAACAAGACATCGAACAACGTGTCAATGAAGTTTTACAGTTGGTTGGGCTAAGCGATAAGTCACAGCATTACCCATCACAACTGTCTGGTGGTCAAAAGCAACGCGTGGGCATTGCCCGTGCATTGGTTCACCATCCTGAAATTTTACTCTGTGATGAAGCGACATCTGCGCTCGATCCAGAAAGCACCTCTGTAGTGTTGTCCCTACTCAAAGAGATTAATCAAAAGCTGGGTATCACCATTGTATTGATTACCCATGAAATGCAAGTGATTCGGGAAATCTGCGATCAGGTCGTGGTCATTGATGGTGGTGAAATTGTGGAATCAGGCGAAGTTTGGTCGGTGTTCTCTCAACCCCAACAAGGCATTACGCAAGAACTACTAAATCTAGAACAACTCGATTTGCCTTTTCGTTTAAATGCTGAACCTACGCAGCTCGATACACATGCCATTTTCAAAATTCGCTCGACGTCAGATGCGCATCATCCTCCTGACCTAAAACAAATTTTAGAACACTTTCCACAAACTTTGCATTTATATCAAAGTCAGGTCGACACCATCCAGAACCATTTAATAGGAACATTGGTTATTGCTGTTCCTACACAGAACTTAGAAATTCAATCGCTACTACAAAAACTAAAAGCGCATGTGACACATGTAGAGGTACTTGGCTATGCACGACCAACTCATTGATTTATTACTGACAGGCACTATCGACACCTTAATCATGGTCGGCGCATCTGCGTTTTTTGCCTTACTCATTGGTCTGCCAATGGCAGTGGTTCTAGTTAGCACCTCTGAGCATGGTATTTATCCCTCTAAAAGTATTAACCATAGCTTAGGCTGGTTGGTGAATATCACCCGTTCCGTTCCCTTCCTTATTTTGATGGTGGCTCTGATTCCACTCACACGTTGGATTGTAGGCACCAGTTATGGTGTTTGGGCAGCAGTTGTCCCTTTAACCTTGGCTGCAACCCCCTTTTTTGCACGAATTGCAGAAGTCAGTTTACGCGAAGTGGATCAAGGGTTGATTGAGGCTGCGCAAGCCATCGGCTGTAACCGTACTCAAATCATTTGGCATGTGTTGTTACCTGAGGCTCTACCAGGAATTGTCGCGGGTTTTACCGTGACCATTGTGACCATGATTAACTCCTCTGCCATTGCAGGCGCCATTGGTGCAGGTGGTTTAGGCGATATTGCCTATCGCTATGGTTATCAGCGTTTTGATATGCAGATCATGTTGGCCGTGATTGTCGTGCTTGTAATTTTGGTGATGTGTATGCAAGCAATTGGAGACAATCTGGCAAATCAACTCGATAAAAGGAAGGTTTAATCCCATTTCCCATATAAAGCAGAGACTATACTGTCCACTTAAGTTTTTTAGCCCCTCCTTTTTCTAAGGAGGGTGTTTCAGTATGAAATTCACTACCCATTTATAATCGCTTTTGATTTATGTCAGTAATCTAATCAACTGAATCAACATTATTTTTTTCAAATTCACATAGAAAATATGGCTCTCAATATACAGATAGAAATGAATAAGCTATAACGTATCCTCAAGCCTAAATAAGAATAACTACCTCAATATGCATCATTCCCCTAAAATTAAAGTACTCGCTTTCGACATCTTTGGAACTGTCGTAGACTGGCATTCTTCAATCGTCCAAGCAGTGGAACGTCTAGCCTTGAACATTTCATGCCAACCAATTTTCTTTAGACTGGCGGGCGGGCTATCGACCTGCAATGGATCAGGTTTTGTCAGGTCAGCAGCCGTGGATCTCCATTGATGATATTCATCGTCTCATTTTGGATGAGCTTTTAGTTAAATATCGAATCTCCACACTGACCGAAGCTCAAAAAATGGATTTAAACTATATTTGGCATCGTCTCAGCCCTTGGCCAGATACAGTCGCTGCACTCAATCAATTAAAACAAGATTATATTATTTGCACCCTTTCAAATGGCAACATTCGCTTATTAGTCGATCTAGCAAAGTACGCAAAATTGCCTTGGGACACTATTTTCTCTGCTGAAAATGTCAAAGCCTACAAACCTTCTCCCCAAACCTATTTAGGTGTCGCAGACTTACTCAATGTTGTACCGAGTCAAGTGATGATGGTTGCCACCCATCAAGATGACCTTGCTGCAGCGCGTGGCTGTGGACTACGGACAGCTTATATTGAACGCCCCTTTGAGTATGGTGTGGCCCAATTAAAAAACTCCAGCCGATGTATAGACAATGATCTACATGCAACGGATCTCTTAAATCTAGTTCCTTTATTAAAAGAAAAGGCTTAAAAGGCTCGTATATAGGGCTTAAATGAGGAAGTTCTGCCCACAACATGATTTACAACTTTGATTCTTCTCCCCTGAGACCTGACTTTGTCATGGCTTTCATGTAAAATCACTGGCAATTTTTATATAACACGTTGTGAGTTATTTCATGGGTTTTAATTGCGGTATTGTCGGCTTGCCGAACGTTGGTAAATCTACACTTTTCAATGCATTGACTAAAGCTGCTATTGCTGCTGAAAACTTCCCATTCTGTACAATTGAACCAAACACAGGCATCGTTCCTGTGCCAGATCCACGTTTAGACAAACTTACCGCGATTGTAAAACCTCAGCGTGTGATTCCAACGACGATGGAATTCGTGGACATTGCAGGTTTAGTTGCGGGTGCATCTAAAGGTGAAGGCTTGGGGAACCAATTTCTTGCAAACATCCGTGAAACGGATGCGATTGCTCACGTTGTACGTTGTTTTGAAGATGAAAACGTCATTCACGTTAACGGTAAAATTGACCCGCTTGATGACATCGCAACTATCAATACGGAACTTGCACTTGCTGACTTAGAAACTGTGACAAAAGCAGTGACTCGTTTAGCAAAATCTGCAAAAGGTGGCGACAAAGAAGCGCTTGCAACCAAAGCGGTTTTAGACAAAATTTTACCTTTACTTGATGAAGGCAAACCTGCTCGTGCAGCTGACCTAGATGATGACGAACGTAAATTGGTTCGTGGTTTTGGATTAATGACTTTAAAACCAACCATGTATATTGCGAACGTTGCAGAAGATGGTTTTGAAAATAACCCGCATTTAGATGCTGTGAAAAAACTTGCAGCTGAAGAAAATGCAATCGTAGTTCCGCTTTGCAACCAAATCGAAGCCGAGATTTCACTGCTTGAAGATGAAGACCGTGCTGAGTTCCTTGAAGCTTTAGGCATGGAAGAGCCAGGTCTAAACGTGGTAATTCGCGCAGGCTACGGTCTTTTAGGTTTACAGACTTACTTCACGGCGGGTGTACAAGAAGTTCGTGCTTGGACCGTTAAAGTAGGTGCAACTGCACCACAAGCGGCGGGTGTAATCCACACTGACTTCGAAAAAGGCTTTATCCGTGCTGAATGTGTTGCTTATAACGACTTCGTTCAATACAACGGTGAAGCAGGCGCGAAAGAAGCAGGTAAATGGCGTTTAGAAGGTAAAACGTATATCGTTCAAGACGGTGATGTTCTACACTTCCGCTTTAACGTATAAGTCGTTCCGAGTATAAAAAAACCCGATACCCATCGGGTTTTTTTATAAGCTTAAATCAAGCTTAAAAATAGCATTAAATAACATATGAACACCTGATCCGTTTGGATCTCACACAATATTCTAACTTCTATTCTTTTACATTATCGCTAATTTAATCACAGGCACTAATGCCTTCATTGAACAAACGAAAATGAAAAAGATCAGCACATTTATTGCAGCAGGTTTATTCACAACGCTTAGCGCTACAGCATTTGCATGCCCACAAGGAGCAACACTGTCGGGTGGTACAGGTGCAAATCATAAAGGTGGTAAGTGCGTCGCAACCATGAACGTGACGAAACATGATCAGGCAATGAAACAAGCCAAAACGGCCAAACACGATCAAGCCATGAAACAGGATAAAATGGTGAAACATGATTCAATGAAAGCCAATGATGTGACCAATAAATCCCATAAAGATGCTCATGCTTCAAACCCGAATACACCCAAAGCTCAACCAGATATACATAAAGTCGCGAAGACATCTTAAAACAGCATAAAAAAAAGCCAGTGAAATTCACTGGCTTTTTTATCGATAAAATAATTCAGTTAATGTTATGCCACAGATACATGCTTGTTATCCATTGCAGCACGCTGTTTGCGCGCTTCATCTAACATGCGTTGTTCAATGTCTTTTCTAAAGCCAAGCATAAACACCATTTCCGCCAAAACAAATAGTGGACCAATGGCTAGACCAATCACATCATCCATAAAGGCCGGTTTTTTCTTCTCATAGAAATGCCCGACAAACTGAAACGCCCAGCCGACGACAAAAATACCAACACTGAGACTTAACCAAAGACCCAAATCAAACTGTGCGATTTTATACACCAATGGATAAGCCATGGCATAGATTACTAACATGATCACACCAAAAATTCGATCTAGGCTTAAGTAGTAAACAATACTCGCTAAGATCAAAACCATCGCCAAAGTAATTTCAAAACTGCCAATAGTCATGCCAGCTCTTGCGGTTAAGCACATAATTGAAAACACAATCAACGGAATACCCACAAAGTGGGTCACGATATTTTTATGATCAAGATGATAAGCTGCATACTGACTTAATAATTTTTCTAATTTGCTCATACTGTATTTCCTTATTGCATGATATTGATCACGATATAGAATAACTTTAAAGGAAAACAGCCCATAAAGTTGTCGTCGACCTGACAAGTTGCTCGATCAATCACGAAAGGACGCGGAATGCTGGAAGTTCAACATCAACAACAATTACTCAATAACAATTGGTTTGCCAAACTACCACAAGCCTATCAACAGTATATTGTGCAACATGCCAAATATATTAACGTTGCAAAAGACCAAGCTGTTTTTCGCTCAGGAGATTTATTTGATGGCATCTATGCAGTCTTGAACGGTGCCATTCGCTTGGGTCATGTCGACATTGAAGGTAAAGAAGCAGTTGCAGCAATCGCAGAACCGATTATGTGGTTTGGAGAAATTTCATTAATAGATCAGCAACCGCGTTCGCACGATGCGATTGCTATTCAAAAAAGTACCCTGCTCCATCTACCTAAACGCGATGTTGAGGCATTTATCCAAGCTACCCCAGAATTTTGGTTTCATATTGCACAGCTTGCATCACAGAAGTTACGTCTCGCCTTTTTAGAACTAATCGCAATCCAAAGTCAAAATATCAGTCAACGACTGGCTCAACGCTTACTGTTTATTTTAAGCGGTTATGGCAACCATCTATCGATTACCAATGATGAAATTCATTTATCACAGGAGCAACTGGCTCAAATGCTGATGTGTTCGCGCCAAACCATCAACCAAGAACTTCAAAACTTAGAAAAACAAGGAATACTGGCAATTGCTTTTAAAAAGATTAAGATTTTAGATCCTGCAATGCTGCATAAAATGGCACATAGCTCAGAATAGACAATCAAGTGTGCTTCTTAAGAGCGCAACACACATAGAAGGACTGTATAGAAATATTGCTACACGGCCTAATGTCTTGGCTATTCGTCTCCCCGGCTTGAGACTGCTGTCACTGTGTTTGACAGGCAGCTAATGTAAAAAACGCAACAACTAATTTTTTAAATTAACCCTCAAAATTCGACTCAATTCCGATATTTTACTGCATTGCGATAATGTACTATTTTTATTATATTTTTCATTAAAGCTACAACCATAAAAAAGCGAGTTTTAAAAACTCGCTTTTGGTCACACTATATCGGTCTTAGACCCCCACTTTTTTAGGGTCTGTATTGCCTAAACTTGGATTATCAATTGCGCCCCGACATTGTGCTTTATCACGCTCATAATCGCTCTGTTTCTGTGCAACACTCGAAGAACCGTCTAAGGTTTCACGTGCCCACACTTCTAAACTGGTCAAGGCTTTACGACACAGTGCGTATTTCCCTTCGGTCACTGAGTCTGTCATTTTGACATTAATACGCCAGTCCGTACTGAGTTTACGTGCAGGATGACGGACTTTAGCTTCAATCTGATCCAATTGCTTGTTATAGACCAAACCATCGACTTCATTGATAAACACCCAAGCACGCTGGGCATATTCCGTAGCGTCATTGGTAATTTTTGGCGCAGCCTTAATTTCTACTTTTTGTTCAGGAGCTTGCTCTGACTGCCCACAAGCTTGCAAAAGTAAACTGCATACAATTATAGCAGTCAGACCTAAAGTACGTAATTCGAGCTTCAACATAGTTAAACGCCTCAACAAACAATTGGTCACTATGCTAGTGAATTCAGTTACAATACACAATCAATTTTGACCTATTGATAAAGTCTTCTTCAAGGTGTGTTGTGTCCGAACTTAATCCCACTCCTGCGCAAGCTGCTGGCTTTTGGCAAGGGGCTAAGGATAGCCAAGCGATTATCTTTACCTATCTGCCTGTTTCTTTTGCCTTTGGTGTATCCGCAACCCAGTTTGGCTTTAGTGCATGGGAGGCTTTATTTTTATCCTGCTCAATGTATGCAGGGGCCAGTCAGTTTTTAGTGGTTGCCCTATTGGGTAGTGGAACATCTATTTGGATGACTGCCCTCACTGTGATTGCCTTAGATATTCGTCACTTACTCTATGGCCCTGCGCTACAAAACTTAATTCAAGATAAACTGAACTTAAAAAAAACCGCTATTTGGTCATGGGGGCTAACCGACGAAGTCTTTGCCTCAGGCATGATTAAACTGTCACAACGTCGTCAAGAGTGGTCTGAGTCTTGGATGCTCGGTTTAAGCCTGTTTAGTTGGCTCGCATGGGCTACAGGTTCTTTTCTGGGTGGAATGTTTGCAGACCAAGTCAGTCATTTACCCCAGTTTTTACAAGCCGCTCTAGACTTTCTATTACCAGCACTGTTCTTAAGTTTCTTATTGGCAGCTTTTGAAAAGAAACACACTTTTGTGGTGGCTGTGACCATTCTTGTATCTGCCATTGCCTGCTATTTTATTGACTTATCTGCTGCGATTTTTATTGGTATCAGTTCGGGTATATTTGCAGGTTTGTTTAAACACTATGTACTGAAAAAACCAGACCCTGAACATATGGGAGATCAAGCATGAATATCGAAATTATCTTGGTCGGCATTGTAGTGGGTATTGCAAATTTTGCTTCACGCTTTGGCCCATTCTTCGTCATTCAAAAGTTCCAACAAGGTTCACAAAAGCGCGGTGCCTTATGGTTAAAAATTGCATTAGGTTCGATTGGTATTGCCGCGATCAGTTCGATGCTCGTGGTTGCCACCTTGCCACCACTGTTAGATACACCCAATAAAAGTTTTGCCATGTTGGTCGGCTTCATCGTATTAGCTGGACTTTATTTCAAGTTTAAGCAAATTGTCCCTGCTACTCTCACCGCAGCACTGAGCTATGGTTTGGTTTATACCTATATTCCTATGCCTTTTTAACCCATATCTTGCATCCATCAAAACCTGATGTGCTATTTGAAGCGCTCAGCTATGCAAGTCATTTCCAGCTTGATTGGAAAATTTTGTTTAGCAACATTTTGCATGAAAATTTTGACTTTGGAATACACCGCTTTATAAAAAAAATTGTTGGACAATATCATTAATTTATGTGAATGAACCCTGAACACTTTTAAGAGTTCTGCTATGCTAAAAGCCCATAAAATCAAGCATGGATGATTTACATGAGCGTTACTATTGGTACTCCACTTCAGCCTTCAGCATTTAAAGTTCTGCTATTAGGTTCTGGAGAGCTTGGGAAAGAAGTTGTGATTTCTTTACAACGTTTAGGTGTAGAAGTTCATGCTGCTGACCGTTACGATCATGCTCCTGCAATGCAAGTGGCACACTATGCCTATACCTTAAATATGGCAGATGCGACAGCGCTTAAACAACTCATTCAGGACGTTAAGCCAAACCTAATTGTTCCCGAAATTGAAGCCATTGCAACGCAAGTATTGGTTGAAATCGAACAAGATAATATTGCAACAATCATTCCCTCTGCAAAAGCGGTCAATTTAACCATGAACCGTGAAGGCATCCGTCGTTTAGCTGCGGAAGAACTGGGCTTACCGACATCGGCTTACCGTTTTGCAGATACTTTAGAATCTTTCCGTGCTGCATGTGATGACATTGGTTATCCAAACTTTGTTAAACCAGTCATGTCCTCTTCTGGTAAAGGCCAATCCCGCGTAAAAGAATTTTCAGAAGTAGATGCTGCTTGGGAATATGCCCAAACAGGTGGTCGTGTAAATCAAGGAACAGTAATTGTAGAATCACAAATTGATTTTGATTTTGAAATTACGCTATTAACAGTACTTTCAAAAAACCCTGAAACAGGTGAAGTTGAAACCTCGTACTGCGACCCAATTGGTCACCGCCAAGACGCGGGCGACTATGTTGAAAGCTGGCAGCCTCAAGCCATGACACCAGCGGCCCTTGACGAAGCAAAGCGTATTGCCAATAAAGTCACCATCGCATTGGGTGGCTGTGGTATTTTCGGTGTAGAACTCTTTGTCAAAGGCGATAAAGTGTGGTTTAGTGAAGTATCACCACGCCCACATGACACAGGTCTTGTGACGCTTGCCTCTCAGTTCCAAAGTGAATTTGAACTACATGCACGTGCGATTTTGGGTCTACCTGTAAATACAGCACGTCATAGCATTGCAGCGAGTGCCGTGATCTATGCAGGTGTGGATGCAAATAACTTATCTTTTTCTGGCTTAAATCTTGCTTTGGCAAATCCAAATACTGATTTACGCATTTTTGGAAAACCAGAAGGCTTTACACGTCGCCGTATGGGCGTTGCGACAGCGCGGGCTGAAACAACCGACCAAGCGCGTGAACTAGCGGCCGAAGCTGCTGGACTAGTGAGCGTTCATCAAAATTAAGCGTTGTTAAAATATACGGATACGGTTCATGATCAATACTTCTCCACTGCTTAACTATGTCAGCAGCAATCACGACATCAAAGCGATTAATCAATGGCGTAGTGATGTCGAAAATCAATTACAAGAAAGTTTTGATCATGGCCAATCCATCCGCGATATCATTTTAACGCGTTCAAATATGACCGATGAAGCACTTATTTTCCTATGGAAATATGCAAAACTCGATCAGACAGACTTAAGTTTATTTGCTGTAGGTGGTTACGGTCGCCGAGAGATGCTGCCTTACTCTGATGTAGACATCATGATCTTGTCTGAGGATGAGTTTAGCGAAGAACAAGAGAAAATCATTTCAGTCTTTATTTCCTCACTTTGGGATGTCGGCAATTTCAAGCCCGGCATTAGTGTACGTACCATTGCCAACTGTGTTGAACAAGCAACCTCCGACTTAACTGTTGCTACTGCCCTCATTGAGTCCCGTTTAATTACAGGCAATGAACACTTAGCCAAATGGCCACGACGCATTGTTTCACAAACATGGACAGACAAAACCTTCTATGATGCAAAAATGGAAGAACAGGCCAAACGCTATGCACAGCATAACTTTACGGAAAGTAATCTAGAGCCTGATATTAAAAACGCGCCGGGTGGCATTCGGGACATTAACCAAATTGGTTGGATTGCTAAGCGGCATTTCCGCGTCAACCGTATTTATGACTTGGTGCACTTAGGCTTTATTTCAGAGTTTGAGTTAGGGGTATTAGAAGAAGCCGAAAGCTTCCTCTGGGAAATTCGTCATCACCTACACCGCCTCACTAAACGTGATGAAAACCGTTTACTGTTCGACTATCAACGTGACATTGCCGCAAAGTTTGGCTATGTGCGTGAAGAAGGCAAATCACCGAATTATCCAATTGAACAATTCATGAAGCGTTATTATCGAAGCGCTCAACAAGTCACCACGCTGAATGAAATGCTGTTGGCTTATTTCAATGAATCTGTGATTACCCCACGCCTACCGAACTATGAGCGTAACATTGAGGAAATCAATGAAAATTTTAAACTGGTCGACGGCAAACTAGCCGTTCAACACCATAAAATTTTCTCTGAAATTCCAAGTGCTATTTTAGAAATTTTCTATATATTGGCCAATCGACCTGAAATTACAGGTATTCGCGCGCGTACGCTACGTTTGTTAATTTTGGCAGCTAAACGTATTGACCAAAAATATAGAGATAATCCAGCGCATCAAGCCCTGTTTATGGCCATCATTCGCTCACCCCATCGTTTATATGAAACCATGGTGGCAATGAAACGTTATGGCGTTTTAGGTAACTATATTCCTGCATTTGGGCAGATTATGGGGTTGATGCAATATGACTTGTTCCATATCTATACGGTCGATGCACACACCTTATTGTTACTGCGGAACTTAAACCGTTTCAAAGACCCTGAGTTTGCCAAGGACTTCCCTGTCGTGAGTTCCGTGTTCCAACGTCTGGCACGTCGTGACATTGTCTATTTGGCTGCCATTTTCCATGATATCGCGAAAGGCCGCGGTGGTGACCACAGTGAGCTAGGTGCAAGCGATGCGATTGAATTCTGTCGTAGTCATGGTTTTACCGAACGTGAATGCAACCTTGTCGCATGGCTCATCCAAAACCATTTACTCATGTCTGTTACCTCTCAAAAGAAAGATATTTCTGACCCCGATGTGGTTAAAGCTTTTGCTGAGAAAATGGGCGACATGGAACATCTCGATTATCTATATACGTTGACAGTTTCGGATATCAATGCAACCAATCCTTCACTTTGGAATACGTGGCGCGCATCTCTCATGCGTCAGCTCTATACCCATGCACGTGACGTGATTCGCTCAGGTTTAGGCCGTCCTGTGGACTATCAAATGCTCATCGAGGACACTAAGTTTTCTGCCAGCGAACAACTGGTCGAAGAGTTTGCACTAGATGATGTCGAAAAAGTCTGGCAAGAACTGGGGGATGAATATTTCCTCAAAGAGTCTGCCGATGAAATTGCTTGGCACACACGTGCTATTTTACAACACGGTGATAACCCTGAACCGCTGGTTTTGATGCGCGCACAGCGTAAATTTGCTCAAGATGCGGTACAAATCTTTATTTATACCCAAGATCAGCCCAATCTGTTTGCAACAACGGTTGCTATTCTCGATCGTATGAACTTGGACGTACAAGATGCGCGTATTATTACCGCGACCAAAGCATTTAGCTTAGACACTTATGTCGTTCTTGACCGTTTTGGTACGCTGCTAACCGACCCTGAACGTGAAGCAAAAGTACTCTCAGCATTAAAAGATGCCTTAGCCAATTCAGATAAATACCCAGGACTCATGCAACGTCGCATCCCACGTCAGCTACGCCATTTCGACATTGAGAACACGGTTGATATTACGCTGAATGAAGCACTGCAACAAAACATGGTCGAAATTGCAACACTCGACCATCCTGGCTTACTTGCCAAAGTAGGCGGGTTGTTTATGATGCAAGGTCTAGATATTCACTCTGCTAAAATTGCCACCCTAGGTGAGCGTGCCGAAGATATTTTCTTTGTCACCAAAAAAGATGGTCAACCCATGACTGAAACTGAAGCTGAAACTTTTGCTGCACAACTAAAATCAGCCTTAGATGAAGCCTCTAGTCAGGTCTGCGGTCAACATTAACAATACACACTGGTATTTTGTTTCATGAACTCGAGTCTATCTCTTTTACATCCTTATCCTTTTGAAAAGTTGAATAAACTATTTCAGGATATTACTCCCGCAGACTTACCCCTCATTCCACTCTCGATTGGTGAGCCTAAGCATCCTGCACCCGAGTTTGTGAAACAAGCCATTATCTCTAATTTTCAGCATTTATCGACCTACCCAAACAGTAAAGGTATACCCGAATTACGCACCAGTATTGCAAACTGGCTAACCCGTCGTTTTCAACTCAATCAGATTAGTGCAGAAAACAATATATTGCCTGTTTCGGGCACACGTGAAGCAATTTTCTCTTTTGTGCAGGCATTGGTAAATCGTGAAGATGCGCCTTATGTGGTTATGCCTAACCCGTTCTACCAAATTTATGAAGGTGCCGCTTTACTTGCTGGAGCAAAACCATACTTTGTAAATTGCACCGAAGAAAATGGTTATCTCGGTGACTTTGATGCTGTGCCTGCTGAAGTCTGGGAGAAAACAGCCTTGTTATTTGTCTGTACACCGGGAAACCCAACTGGTGCGGTGTTATCAAAAGAACAATTCAAAAAATTAATCGCACTGTCAGACCAATATGGTTTTGTCATTGCATCGGATGAATGCTATTCAGAGCTTTGGTTTGATACTGCACCTGTGGGCCTACTCGAAGTTTGTGCTGAAATAGGCCGAGATGACTACAAAAACTGTGTCGTATTCCACTCACTGTCTAAGCGCTCAAACTTACCGGGTATGCGCTCTGGCTTTGTCTCGGGTGATGCAGCATTGCTCAAACCTTATTTACAATACCGTACGTATCATGGTGCGGCGATGCCTGTACAGCACCAATTGGCTTCGATTGCAGCATGGAATGACGAAGCGCATGTTGAAGAAAATCGTGTGCAATATCGTGCAAAATTTGATTTATTTCAAAAAGAGTTAGGCCATATACTGCCCCTACAAAAACCAGATGCAGGCTTTTACTACTGGTTGAAAGTAGATAATGACGAAACTTTTGCAAAAATGCTCATGGAAAAGGCACATGTCAAAGTGCTTCCTGGACGTTATTTGTCACGCGATACTGAGCAAGGTAACCCAGGCGAAAACCATGTACGTTTTGCGCTAGTTGCAGATCTTGCACAGTGCGAACAAGTCATTGCTCGCCTTAAAGCAATTTTATAAATAAACTCATCTAAAAAAGAAAAACCTCCTATAATGGAGGTTTTCTTATCATCAACTCTAAAAATAATAGGCCTAATCTATGTCCCTTATTTTTAATCATCCAGATATCATGAGCATGATTGCAAACCTAAGAAAACAAGTCCCAGACATCTTATAAAGCCAATTGAGGCGCTGAGTTAAAAAATGATTCCAGCGCTCCAACTCAATAACTTAGGCAACAGTAGATTCCACATCAGAACCACAGTCACCATCCAAAGACTCATTGAAAGCAAGGTATAAACATCAAATTTTGGGTGGTGTTTCAAAAAGTATGTTGATTATATTTTAACCACAATTGAAATCTCATAAAGCATTAAAAATATAGTGAATTTAATTTACTTATTTTCAATTTCTCTATTGACAGAATTAACTAGCATACTTTTTGAAACACCACCTGATTATCATCTTAAAGAAACAGAATGGCGTTGGATGAGGGAGCCTAATGAGCTAGCAACAGAGTTGTGGGACCTCATTAGGTAAAACTAAGTGCAAATCTGCTAGTCTAGAGCCATGATAAAAACACGTCAGCATCCTGAATCCTTGATAAAAACTGCTTAAACTCTTGCTGTGCATAGTGCTGAGGAGCAAGCAATTCTAGTTGAATATATGGAAATAAAAGCTCAGTAAGTGCTGTGATTAAAGTTTGTTCTTTTTCCCAATAAGACAGTGCAGTATCAAATAATTGACTGTTAAGACAACTAAAGTCTTGATACATCTTTGACTGTTTATACAACACAGGTTTGAACTGCGGAATGTCTTGATAAGCATCTTTATGTGCAGTTTCTTGTAATAACTGGTTCAACCAACGTGCATCTAAATGCATCATTTGGTAGCTCCAAGCTTGATCTGGAACAGGATTACACGCATGTTCAACATGTGCAGGAACCAATACCAAAGTACCCGCGTCTATTTGTTGCGTTCCACCGAAGTGGCTAGTGAAAATACTGTTACCTTGATCCACCGCTCCAATTGAAAATGTCGGATGACTATGGGCTTTATAACAAGTACGAATTGCACATGCCCGACGTGTTTCCACATAAGGCATGCGCGGATCACTCCAAAATTCAACTGAAGTACCTTGCTCTTTCATCACTGACGACACATCAACCGATTATTGTTGTAATGCTTTTTCAATATCTGCCTGAATCGCTTCAGGCTTGGTGGTTGGCGCATATCGATTAATTACTTTGCCATCTTTACCAATCAAGAATTTTGTAAAATTCCACTTAATACCGCTGCCGAGAATCCCTTTGCTGTTATTGGTTAAATAACGGAATATGGCGTGGGCTTCTGGGCCTTTAACATCGACTTTGGAAAACATGGGAAAAGTCACCCCATAGTTTTTCTGACAATACGTTCCTATTTGCTCATTGCTACCCGGATCTTGCCCCCCAAACTGATTACAAGGGAAGCCTAACACCTCAAACCCTTGTGCATGATATTGCTCGTAAATTTTTTCTAACCCTGCAAATTGCGGTGTAAAACCACATTTACTGGCCGTATTGACGATGAGCAGCACTTCGCCCTCATAGTCAGCAAAGGATTTATTTTTTCCATCTAACAATTCCGCTTCAAACTGATAAATGTTGGTCATGGATAAGTATCCTCATCACTTTTTTCTTGTGTTTCTAGTTCTAATGAAGCCGAGTTTACACAGTAACGTAAACCTGTAGGCTCAGGTCCATCTGTAAAAACATGGCCTAAATGAGCATCACAGTGATGACATACAATTTCAGTACGCACCATGCCATGTGTTGTATCTTGATGCTCTTCTATCACAGTCGTATTGAGTGGCTTATAAAAACTTGGCCAGCCGCAACCACTGTCATATTTATTTTCAGAATTAAATAATGGCGTACCACAGCAACGGCATACATAAGTGCCGGCTTGTTTAGTATTCCAATATTTCCCCGTAAAAGCTGGCTCCGTCCCCTTTTGTCGCGTAATGCGAAATTCGTCAGGTGATAACTCTCTTTGCCATTCTCGGTCTGTTTTATTGAGTTTTCCCATGATTACGTCCCTTTCTATCTTGCTATTTAAAATAGGATAATCCTATATTTACGTGATTCATCTTAAAATTTCTAGTGTTTAGTTCACAATTTACAAAAGACCTATAATTCCTATAAAAGCAAAAAGAAAGCATTTTATAAAAATGGTAAGCAATTTATTTTCTTTAATGCTTTTTTGGAAGCAAATTTAATGTTAGTCTTATTAACATTCTTGCTCAGGATTAAAAAATGTCGCAAAAAAAGAGCGTTATTTTTAAACATCTACTGCCTGTGATTAAACAATATCAACAGGTGGGATTTACGCATGAAAAAATTGTTGCTTTACTCAGAGACGAACATGATCTCGATCTAGTGACAACTGAAACATTTAAAAGCTATTTATACCGTTATGCAAAAGTGACCTCCACTCTTTCCGAGAACATCAAAATGCCGAACACTCTCCACACCCCACGCGAAATAAAAAAATCGTCTAAGCTCGAGCATGTTTGCTACGACATCCGTGGACCAGTGTTGCGAGCGGCCAATGAAATGGAAGAAGCCGGCCATAAGATTATCAAACTCAATATTGGTAACCCTGCACCGTTTGGTTTTGAAGCTCCTCAAGAGATTATTAATGATGTAGCATTAAACCTGCCAAATGCAGTGGGCTATACCGACTCAAAAGGGATTTTCCCTGCGCGTAAAGCCATCTGTCAGTACTATCAGCAAAAAGGCATCTTAGATATGCATGTCAATGACGTGTATATCGGCAATGGTGTCTCTGAATTGATCGTAATGGCCATGCAAGGCTTGTTAGATGATGGTGACGAGATGCTCGTGCCGATGCCGGACTATCCCCTTTGGACGGCTGCGGTAAATCTTTCAGGCGGTACAGCTATTCATTATAAATGTGATGAAGAAAACTTTTGGTATCCCGATATTGCTGATATGGAGAGTAAAATCACACCACGTACCCGCGGTATCGTGATTATTAATCCAAACAACCCAACAGGTGCAGTTTATCCACGCCATGTACTTGAGCAAATCGTCGCATTGGCTAAAAAGCATGATTTGATTTTGTTTGCAGATGAAATTTACGACAAAATCGTTTATGACGGTATTGAACATGTTTCTGTCGCTGCATTAGCTGGTGACCAACTCTGTATCTCTTTCAATGGCTTATCTAAAGCATACCGTATTGCGGGTTACCGTTCAGGCTGGATGGCCATCACAGGCGATAAGTCGCGTGCAGTCGACTATATTGAAGGTTTAGATATGCTGGCTTCTATGCGTTTGTGTGCCAACCACCAAGCACAGTATGCCATTCAAACTGCTTTAGGCGGCTACCAGTCAATCAATGATTTAATTCGTCCAGGCGGTCGTTTATACGAACAGCGTAATATTGCTTGGCAAATGTTGAATGACATTCCAGGCGTATCGTGTGTTAAGCCTGAAGGTGCAATGTATTGCTTCCCGAAATTGGACCCAGAAATCTATCCAATTCAAGATGATGAAAAACTGATGCTTGATCTACTTCGTGCGGAAAAAGTACTTCTGGTTCAAGGCACAGGCTTTAACTGGCCAACACCAGATCATTTCCGCGTAGTGTTCTTACCTGCTGAAAATGAACTACGTGAAGCCATTACCCGAGTAGGTCGTTTCCTTGCGAAAATGCGCTAATTGATCACTTTAAAAAACCGTACTTTATGTACGGTTTTTTTATTTACAAAACTGTAATACTTCGCTTTTTAAGTTTGGCATAAGTTTAAATTAAGCAGCCACATTGCTGTGATTCCATGTACATGATGGGGAGTCGCTTATGGGGACAATTGCGGTAACATCTTGGAAATACAACGCTTCCACACGCTATTTAAAAATTTTCTATGCCGATGGTTCAGGCGAGCTCTACCACCCTGTGCCTGAATTTATTTATAACAACTTAGTTCGATGTAATAATAAAACAGCCTTTGTTCATAAATATTTAGAATATGATTTGCACTTTACGCGCTTAAGTATTCATTAATTTTTGAATCTCAAACAATCAGGATTTATCCTGATTGTTTTTCATGATCCCATGTCACCACCAACAAGCCCGCACCAATCGCTAATGTAGACAGGTTAAACTGCTCGTCCTGCTGAATAATCGCGATGAAGTCCGTGACTTGATCTGCATGCGATAGAACATTATCAACCACCAAAACTCCGCGTGAAACACACATTAGTCGTTTCAAATCTGACCAATAGTCGACATAAGCATCACGCTCAGCATCTAGCAATATAAAATCAAAGATGGCTTGTGACTGCTTCAAATATTCAGCTGCGTCACCCACCCAAAACTCAACGCCATTGGATAAATTGAAATCCGCAAGATGAGCAGCGGCTTGTTGACTTCTCTCAGCATCAATTTCTAAAGTGGTTAATCGAGCATTAACTTGTTGCGCTGCATAAGCCAACCATAAGGTTGAGTAACCTGTTGATGTACCTATTTCTAATATCTGCTTAGGCTGTTGAATATGAACCAGTTGCGCCAAAAACTGTGCAGACTCAGGCTCAATATTGCGAAAGCGCGCAATGCGATCTGCTTGCGTACTGTCATGTTCTTGAAAGCGATGATATAAGGCCGATACTTTACTCAAAAATTCTGCATGCATCATCCAATCCCCCTCTACTTTACTTAGCGTTGTTTATACTTCTTGAATCAGTTTAAAGCGCTCAACTTCACGATCATCTTCTAGCATTACCGTTTCAGTAAACATGGCAAGTGGACGTACCCAAATCGAGTAATCCCCATATAAACACTGATAAACCACCAGTTTTTCTTCGGTTTCACTATGCGTCGCTACATGTAAAACTTGATACAGTTGCCCTTTATAATGCTGATAGATACCGCGCTGTAATTGCATCACTTGCTTCCCTATTTTTTAACTGTCTTGATCATACCTAATTTATACGGCTTAAACTGTAAATCACTTGAAAAATCATTTAAATCCCCCATATAGCTTTATGAAATGATTGAAGAAAATATCTTTAAATCTATAAAACCGATTACTAAAATAAAAACAAACTGTTTTATCTATTTTCAGATTTACTCTATGATTCTTCTATCAAATAATTTTATAGACTGCTTTGGAGAGCTTAACCATGTTAGATCAAAATACTTCAGCTCAATTAAAAACACTTCTTGAACGCCTAGAAGGTCCGATTGAATTGGTTGCGACTTTGAACGGTTCTGAGAAATCAGACAAAATCAAAGAATTGGTTGAAGAAGTTGCAGCACTGTCTCCACTGGTGACTGCACGTTTTGATGGTCAAAACTCACGTGCACCCAGCTTCGGTGTGGCAAAAGCTGGTGAAGAGCCACGTGTCTTCTTTGCGGGTTTACCGATGGGGCATGAGTTTACCTCTTTGATCTTGGCATTGTTACAGACCTCAGGTTATGCACCCAAAGTATCGGATGAAGTTTTAGCTTCAATCAAAGGTTTAGGCATCCAGTCTGACTTTGATGTATTTGTCTCTTTAAGCTGTCATAACTGTCCAGACGTGGTGCAAGCCTTAAATCTGATTGCCATTTACAATCCAGGCACGACAGCCACCATGATTGATGGTGCATTCTTCCAAGACGAAGTTGAAGAACGCAAAATCATGGCTGTACCGATGGTGTTCCAAGACAACAACCATATCGGTCAAGGCCGTATGACCTTGGAAGAGATTGTTGCCAAACTGGATACCAATTCTGCGGCCAAAGAAGCTGAAAAACTCAATGCCAAAGAGGCTTTTGATGTTTTAGTGATTGGTGGTGGCCCTGCGGGAAATACCTCTGCCATCTACGCAGCACGTAAAGGTATTAAAACAGGGATCGTGGCTGAACGGATGGGTGGTCAAGTCATGGATACCATGGACATTGAAAACTATACCTCGATTCAAAAGACTCAAGGGCCGAAGTTTGCTGCTGAAATGGAAGCACATGTCCGTGAGTATGGTGTGGACATCATGAACTTACAACGTGTTTCTAACATCAAAGGTGCGGATGAGACAGCAAATGGCTTGGTTGAAGTCACTTTAGAAAATGGTGCGAAGCTTGAATCTAAAACGGTCATCCTTTCAACAGGTGCACGTTGGAGAGAAATGAATGTGCCGGGCGAAGCAGAATACCGTACTCGTGGTGTTGCTTACTGCCCACACTGTGATGGTCCACTGTTTAAAGGCAAACGTGTAGCAGTAATTGGCGGGGGGAACTCAGGTGTCGAAGCTGCGATTGATCTTGCTGGGATTGTGGAACATGTGACTTTGGTTGAGTTTGATACCAAACTACGTGCTGACCAAGTGTTACAAGATAAATTGCATAGCTTGCCTAATACCACAGTGATCCTAAATGCCCTATCAACTGAAGTTGTGGGTGATGGTTCACAAGTGACAGCATTGAAATATAAAGACCGTGCCACTGACATTGAACATATGGTTGAACTTGCAGGAATCTTTGTGCAAATTGGTTTATTACCAAACACTGATTTCTTAAAAGAGACTGCTGTTGAGCTTTCAAACCGTGGTGAGATTGTGATTAACGATCGCAACGAAACCAATGTCAAAGGTGTATTTGCCGCAGGTGACTGTACGACAGTACCTTACAAGCAAATCATCATTGCCACAGGTGAAGGCGCGAAAGCCGCTCTGTCTGCTTTTGATTATATTATTCGTTCTGGCGTGTAATCCTCTCAAACTATTCTCTACTAAAGGCTTATAGGCAACTCAGCTTATAAGCCTTTTTATCACGCTGTTTTTTATAAAAAATTACATTTTTTTAACAATAATGCAGTCTGCTTTACATTCAAAGTAGATTATATTTTGCCCAACCCCTACTTTTGGGTATAAAACGAAAAGGATATGAAAATGAATAAATTACTTATTGCTTTAGGTCTTGCTGCTGCTGTTGTTTTAGTGGGTTGTTCAAAAGAAAAAGCACCTGAAACAGGTGCAACGACAGGTGAACACCTTGAAAATGCTGCTGAACAAGCAGGTCATGACATTAACCAAGCTGCAAGTGAAGCTGTATCTGACACTCAAAAAGCTGCAGATGAAGCATCTGCAAAAATTGGTGCTGCCGCTGACGAAGCTGCTGCGAAAACTGAAGCTGCTGCTGAAGATGTTAAAAATGCCTCTAAAGAAGCAACAGCTCATGTTGCTGGCTCCGTAGAACAAGGTGCTGCTGATGTGAAAGAAAAAGCGCAATAATATTTCTAAGCTTAAAAAGCCTCCCACTCGGAGGCTTTTTAATGGGCTGTGCTATAGTAGATGAAACGTGCATTATTAAATAAATCATAACTTTAAAATTTGAGGATGATCTATCGTCATGTCCTATTCTCACCATGTTGAACCTCATTTAATTCATCGTACTGGTTGGCTACGTGCAGCGGTATTGGGTGCCAATGACGGCATCATTTCAGTGACCAGTTTGATTATGGGGATGGCGGCCAGTGGCGCAACCAGCCATACCTTACTCATCACGTGTATTGCCGGGCTCATTTCAGGTGCAAGCTCTATGGCTGCGGGTGAGTATATTTCGGTGAAGTCTCAATCGGATATTGAAGAAGCCGATTTAAAACATGAAGCCCGAGAATTAGATAAGAACCCGCACTTAGAACTTAAAGAACTGACCCAAATTTATATACAACGTGGACTAGAACCCAAACTGGCACATGAAGTCGCAGTACAACTCAGCGCACATGATGCACTGTCTGCACATGCTCGTGATGAAATAGGCATCCATGAAAATACCAGTGCCAAGCCGCTTGAAGCCGCGGGTTCTTCTGCCCTAGCCTTTTCACTAGGTGCTCTGTTTCCTATGTTGGCCATTCTCTTAAGCCCTCAAGGTTATCTGACTCAGTCAGTTGCACTCACAGGGGTACTATCGTTATTCGGTTTAGGGGCTTTATCGAGCTACTTTTCTGGGACTTCTATGTGGACAGGTGCATTTCGTGTGACACTATGGGGAATTTTTGCGATGCTGTTTGCCAGTTGGATTGGCTCCCTATTTAATGTGCATGTTTAACGTCAACAACACGAAAAGCGATAGCAGACTACCTATTTAAAATGTAAAAAGTCCATGGATTGAATGGGCTTTTTACTATTTACAGCATCATTTACCATCAACTTTAAGCTTGCACATTTTTCTCTGCACTACTCAGATGCACTATTACTGATGATTGAAGTTCAATTCTACAGGTGCAACAGCTTATTTTTTAATTAGCATGAATTGCTTAACGTCTATTCCCCTTCCCATAACAGCCCAAAACATCATAGAAAATGATGAGTCAACGCCTTACTTACATCTCGCTAGATTGTTTTTTCATTCATATAACGCCAGTAGCGTTTAGGAACATATTGCACATGTAGTTTGATATTTGCTCTTGCCTCGATGTTGATACTTTTAAAATAATCTTTCCATAACTGGTCATACAGCAGCTCATCATCATCTAATTCAACACTAAAGGACTGACTGTATCCGACTTTGTGTGCATGATCAATTTGATTCACATCCATCTTCACCTGATGCACAGCTGTCAAATCATAATAAATTCCAAAATTTCTTCTTTCATCATAAATCAACCATCTTTGATCTTGATATCGGTTTCTAAAATGTCGTTCTATCAGCGGTAAAACATTAAAATCTGGCTGTACCAAACTTAAAAACAATCCATCCTGACATTTTTTAAAGCGGACAAAAGCTTCCATACGGTGCTTTTCTCTGCCCACTTGCTTGGCCCACTGCGAAACAGCCAATATATCCGCATGCGCATAGTTACGATCTACAGAATGTGTATTTTTAAACACATAGATACAGAAATTAAAAAGATGTTGATGTGCCTGTTCCTGCTCAGACAGAAAGCAATAATAAAAAGATCGTAGACTCTCAACCGTAATTTTTTGCTTTAACCCTCGCCAAACTCGCTCTGCGTGTTCGTCATTTGAAGCAACCTCAATACACTCATCAAATAAGCTGGCTTGGGAATTGTTAGATGCAAGCTTGACGTCAAAATCTTTAAACTGAAAGCTTCTATATACACAACTCAGTAGTCCAGTCATGCTTTGATCAAAGCGATATATCGACATACTAAAAACCGAAGCCCAGTTGAGGCGAAAGCTGTTTTTGATATTTAGATTGCCCTGATTGCAAAATATGCTGCCGAATCTGGCTCGCTGGTTGCTCTTTTTTAAACTTTGGCGTGTCTGCACAGTGAATAAAATGCTGTGCCCGATTATAAGCAATGCCCATACGCTTTAGTTGATCGATATGAATCTGCCCAAAACGACGAGCTTGCACAATTTTTTTAGCCGATTGAACACCTATACCCGGAACACGTAAAATCATACGATAGTCTGCATGTTGAATATCAACAGGAAAATGCTCAGGGTTACGTAATGCCCAACTTAGCTTCGGGTCGATGTCCAAATCTAAATTCGGATGCTGATCATTCACAATTTCCTGCGCATCAAAACCATAGAAACGCATGAGCCAATCCGACTGATACAGCCGATTTTCTCTTAATAATGGCGGTGCAGAACCCACGACAGGAAGCATTTTTTCCTGTTCATTGATTGGGATATAGCCTGAAAAATACACCCGTTTGAGCTGATACACTTTATAATGATGATCTGCCATTAAAATAATATCTTTGTCTGTTTCTTGATGTGCGCCCACCACCATCTGAGTGGTTTGTCCCGCGGGTACAAACTTCGGCACATGCTGAATCACACGCCGCTCATCCGTCAACTGAATTAAGCGATCACGTACAATACCTAAATCCTTTTGTACTTCTGCATGCGATTTTTCTGGTGCAAACTGCTTTAGACCAATTTCCGTTGGAATTTCCAAGTTAATACTCATGCGGTCTACATATAAGCCTGCCTCAGTAATAATTTCTTGGGAAGCACCAGGTATCGTTTTTAGATGAATATAACCATTAAAGTTCTCTTCAAGGCGTAACTTTTTCACCACTTGTAGCATTCGCTCCATAGTGAAATCAGCTGATTTAAAAATACCTGAACTGAGAAATAACCCTTCAATATAATTGCGGCGGTAAAAGTTGATGGTTAAATCCACCACTTCTTGTACAGTAAAAGCAGCTCGTTTGACATCGTTAGAGCGTCTAGAAACACAGTAGGAACAATCAAAAATACAGACATTTGAAAATAGAATTTTAAGCAATGAAACACAACGACCATCTTCTGTATAACTATGACAGATACCGTTTCCTGTATTCCCCAAACCTTGATTGTTGTTTTTACGATTACTACCACTGGACGAACAGGACACGTCATATTTAGCTGCATCAGCTAGAATCTGTAGCTTTTCACGGATACGATCGGTCATGACGATCCTCGGTAAAATCTAAAATAAAAGTATAAAAAATTCCAGACTAAAAGCATTGCCAATACACATACC
Organism: Acinetobacter sp. MF4642; assembly: GCF_002018925.1. Taxonomy (NCBI): domain Bacteria; kingdom Pseudomonadati; phylum Pseudomonadota; class Gammaproteobacteria; order Moraxellales; family Moraxellaceae; genus Acinetobacter; species Acinetobacter sp. MF4642. The sequence continues at coordinate 4,590 of NZ_MVON01000028.1, read as the reverse complement.
CAACGACATGGCTTGTCGCTAAAAACCGAAAAATAAACGTGATTGATTTAGATATTTTTCGAGAAAATACTGAATATTATTTGCCAATTTTGCAGTGCTTGGGCAAAGTGTCTATATGTAAAAGGAGCAAGTACATGTCTTTATTATTAGAACGTCTTGAAATTAAACATCCTATCTTCCTTGCACCGATGGCTGGTGTTTCTACACCAGAGCTTGCGGCGGAGGTTTCAAATCAAGGCGGGCTAGGCTCACTTGGATTAGGTGCAAACACCGCAGAAACCGCACGTAGCCAAATTTTAAAAACCCAAGCACTGACCGAACAACCTTTTCAAGTTAATTTTTTCTGTCATCAAAGTGTCGAACTTGATCCAGCTATCGCACAAACATGGATTGATTTTGTAAGACCTAATTTTGAACAATACGATGCAGAACCACCCACGCAACTGCACTGTATTTATCCTAGCTTTTTGGACAATGATGACTTTTTAAATGTCGTACTTGAAACTCGCCCTAAAGCCGTCAGTTTTCACTTCGGTATTCCGCATCCGCACCAAATACAGGTGCTAAAAGACGCTGGCATTTTAACCATGGTTTCTGCAACCAACCTAGCGGAAGCACGGGCCATTGAAGCAGCAGGAATTGATTTTATTATTGCTCAAGGCATAGAAGCAGGTGGACACCGCGGGATTTTTAATGAACATTTTGATAGCTCAATACGTACGATCGACCTCGTACAACTTCTGACGCAGCACTGTCGGTGCCCTATTATTGCTGCGGGTGGCATTATGAATGGTACACAGGCTCAGCAGATGTTAGGCCTCGGCGCGAGTGCGGTACAGTTGGGAACAGCTTTCGTACAATGCAAAACATCAAATGCCAATGATGCCTACCGTCATGCACTTTTCCATGAGCACATCACACAAATAAGTGCCAGTATTTCAGGTCGCCCTGCTCGCGGCTTACTGGGTCACTGGCATACCCAGATTGATCTACCGAACCGCCCTGCTGTTGCTGCTTATCCGTACTGTTATGATCTAGGAAAACAATTACATGCCGCAGCGACCAAACAAGGCGATCAAGGCTTTGGTGCATTTTGGGCAGGCACGAATGTTTCGCAAATTCGTGCCATGGAGGCCCCTGACTTAATTAACCAACTGTTGGTTGAAATGCAACAAGTCAGTTATTAAGTTTCATTATTCACTCAAAGCTCCATACGTGAAGCTTTGTTTATTTGGTTTCTAACAAATTGACCTGTTCAACCTGTACGTCATTCATGGTTTCACCATGTATGAGTAACTGGTCAAAGTAGTCAGCGACCACTTTAAATTGTTCAGTTGTACTTTCCACTTTGTACATGTTCTGACGAAACTCATTACTTGAACGTAAACCTTTGGTGTACCAAGCAATATGTTTACGTGCAATTCGGCAGCCAGAATATTCCCCATAAAATGCATACAGTTCGGCAAGATGTCCAAGTAGAACTTCTTTTACTTCTTGAATGCTTGGTGCTGCCAAATGTTCACCTGTCTTCAGATAATGCGCAATTTCACGAAAAATCCATGGACGCCCTTGCGCAGCGCGACCAATCATAATTGCATCTGCACCGGTATAATCGAGTACATATTTGGCTTTTTCTGGACTATCAATATCCCCATTGGCAACCACTGGTATACGAATGAGCTGTTTTACATCTTTAATCAAATCATAACGAGCCGTGTTCAAATACATGTCTTCACGGGTCCGCCCATGCAATGCTAACGCAGCAATACCCGCATCTTCCGCACGTTTCGCTACACGCAAGATATTTTCATGACCATTTAAGAAGCCCAAACGTGTTTTAAGTGTGACAGGTACATCAACTGCAGCCACAACTTCATCCAATATTCGAGCCACCAAGTCTTCATCTTTTAAAAGTGCAGAACCCGCCAGCTTATTGCAGACTTTCTTGGCAGGACACCCCATATTAATGTCCACGATTTGCGCACCATTTGAGACCTGATATCGTGCAGCTTCCGCCAACTCTTTGGGATCTGATCCTGCAATTTGCGCTGAAATAGGCGCCAATTCACCATCAAAATTAGCACGATATAAGCTTTTTTTACTCATCCGTAACGTTTGGTCTGATGTCATCATTTCACTGAAAGCATGCCCTGCACCAAAGTATTTGCACAGAGACCTAAATGGGCGGTCAGTTACGCCTGCCATCGGAGCAACAATCAAATTATTTGACAGTTGATACGGACCAATATACATATGAATTCATCACTTTTTCGACCAGCACAGTATACTGCATCTGCTCTTTCGGCTCATCTTTTATCATCTGCTCTGTGACTATGAAATACTCATAATATAAAAAAGCTAGACGAATCTAAAAGGCAACCATCAGATAGCCTCTAAATCACATCATTTTTTAAAAAGCATACTTTTTAAGACATTATCTTTGAAAATGAAGTGGTGAATCAATGCCGCACAGGCATGTAAACCCACGAGTGCAATAAAGAGATTCCCTAAAAATTGATGCGCATCTGCAATATAGTCACTCCCCCAAACAGTGCTCAAAAGCGGTAAATTTAACGATAAAACTTGGAAATTATCAGTAAAACTCGATAATGTCATCCAACCCGCAATTGGAACAATACATAGGCTTAAGTAAAGGAAAAATCTGACCGTTTTAAATAACATTATCTGGTAAGAATTAATTATTTCAGTTTTAGGAATACTTTTTCTATACAGAAAAACAAAACTCAATCTCAAGAGAAATAAAATAAATATTAAAATCCCACCTGCAACATGAATCTGGCCTTTCCAGTCTGTTATTGTGGGATCACCTGCAGTCAGATACACCATTGCAACTAAAGCAAAGGTAATCCAATGCATGATTATTATAGGTTTTGGATAGTTATTCTTCATCGCTTTTCCTAAGTTTTAAATATTTTTATAAAACGGAGCTGTTAAAAAAAGCTTAAATGAAAAATGTAAAGAAAAATAGAATGCTCAGCTTTTTTATTCAGGCTAGGATTTAATTAAACCTTAAAAATCAATTGACTGCCTATCCACTATTTCCAACATCTTGTAGATTGAAGTATTTTTAAAGCACAATATCCTTCATCTCTTCAGATATTCCTTACATCCTTTGTAAATTTCTGGTTGAACATTTGTGCTACATCATCTTTTCTGATCACAATATTCTGCTATCTTTAATTTATTATTATATCCGTAGCAACAACCCTAATATCTTTTAGAGCGTTCATAAATTCATCGATAATTGAATCTTCCAGTACATGACAAAGGCAACCATACAAATAATTTTATAGACTATTGATTATATTGTATAAATTATAAATCAGCATTATTCATTAATTTAAAGCCTAATTTATGATATTAATAAGAATAGGTACAACAATAAAGAAACATAGTGATTCACTCCAATATGCCTCAATATTCTGAACACAAAAAATTAACAGCGACTGAATTAAATAGTTTAATGGCTATGGCTATTCAGCAATCATTTAATGCGATCGTCATTACAGATGCATGTTTTAATAATAAGGGCCCACACATCCTTTTCTGCAATCCAGCATTTTGTGAAATGACAGGTTATAGCGAAGAAGAGTTAATTGGACAATCACCCCCGTATCTTACAAGGGCCTGAGACAGATCTAACCGTGATTCAGGAATTAAAAGATTGCATATCTAATGGACTATTTTTCCATAATAATACGATTAATTATCGTAAAGATAAAACACCGTACGCTGTAGAATGGAACATCTCCCCGATTAAAACTGAAACAGGTGAAATCACCCATTTTGTATCCGTTCAACGGGATATCACGGAAAAAAACGAAAGTCTTAAATATCAAGCGATGCTGGTTGCAGCGATCAATACAACACCCGATACGATAGTGATCACGGATGATCAAGCTAAAATTAAATTTATGAATCATGCCGCAGAGGAACTCTCGGGCTACACCCTAGCAGATTTAAAAGATGAACCTATCACAAAATTATGAACCGTACCGACTATATCGGAGACAGTTTATTTAAGTTATGCAACACAATCTAAGGTGTTGATTTTATCATAGTACATATTTTCAAACTCAAATGGTGAAACATAGCCAATAGAACTATGTAGCCGCTTTTTGTTAAACCAGTCTACCCAATTCAATGTAGCTAATTCAACATCAGCTAAGCCTAACCAATCAGATTTCAAATATTCAATCACCTCCGTTTTATATAAACCATTCACTGTTTCAGCCAGTGCATTATCATACGAGTCTCCCGTTGTTCCTACAGAGGCTCTTAAGTTCGCAGTTTCCAATCGCTGAGTATAGCGGATTGAAAGATACTGCACCCCTCGGTCACTATGATGAATCACATTCTTAGGCATACCCCGACTATTGAGTGCATGCTCAAGGGCATGAAGTACCATATCGGTATTCATTCGGGTGGAAACTTTCCAACCAACGATTGCTCGTGAGAACACATCAATGATAAATGCCGTATATACCCACCCAGAATGAGTCTGAATATAGGTAAAGTCAGCGACCCAAAGGTTGTTGGGATGTTGAGCTGTGAAATCACGCTTAACTA
>NZ_MVON01000027.1:0-39412 GCF_002018925.1 Acinetobacter sp. MF4642 | reverse complement strand
CTCGATCGGTCACTTTACCTAGGCAAAAAGGTTCCATTTTTGCCCATTGGGCATCAGTAAGTATGTATCTATCCATAGTACTATTATAAATTAATCAGTAGCCTTTGTTAATTCTCAACAAGCCCTAGTAATTGAACCGCTCTTTCTCTGATTTCAGGGGTATATTTTAATTTTGTCATCGGCATAGTCTCTCAGAATATTGACTCTCCGACAAACCCGGTACGGTTCAGTCGTCCTCAGCACCAAATTCCTAGCGGATAACAAGCTCACCGAAAGCGAAGCCCGTAAGAAACTCATGGCGCTGACGGGTGCAAAGCAGATTGCGTTCATTGAAGCCGATGAACAAGGGGGCTTGGAACATGCCGATGGCGTAGTAAGCTTTGTCGACCAAAATACCTTGGTGATTAACTCCTACCCTGAAGATCCCGACTATGCCAAGCAACTCAAAGCAGATTTAAAGCGCGGCATTCCCAATGTTAAAATTCGTGAAATCATCACCCCTTATGATGGCAGCGAAATCTACGATGAAAAATTTGGTTCTGCATGTGGCCTATACACCAATATGTTGGTCACGCCTGAACGGATTTACTTCCCGCAATTTGGGATTAAAGAAGATGCTGTCGCGTTAAAGCAAATTCGTAGTGTAACCAAACGGACTGTTGTTCCAGTACAGTCTTCTAATGTCTGTCATATGGGCGGTGGTGTGCGCTGTATGTCTTGGCAAGTGCGTGGGAAAAATGCGGAATTGTTTTTAAACTATTTAAATAAAATCAGTAAGTAGTGCAGTGCGGCTCCCCTATCAATACATGGGGGGGATGGGATATGGAAACAACATCCGCAAAAAGGCAGGTGGAAGAGACGTTCCTCCTGCCTTTTTAAATTTACTTCACTTTCATCTTACGAATCATTTTATACAACGTTGTAGGCGATAAACGAGATACCAGAACCCCCATTTTCTCCTTCCGTCCACCGACTACAATGTATTCTTCACCTTTAAGCAAAGCACTCACCACCGTTTGCGCAAAAATATCGGGTTCTAGACCATTTTCAATCGCTTCGTCTTGATGACCCTGTGGTTTACCCTCGCCATTTAAAGCATTAAACGAAACATTGGTTTTAACAAAGCCCGGGAAAATCACAGATACATCTACGCCCTCATTGGCCACTTCGGCACGCAGGCTATTTGCCCACATATGAATGGCAGCCTTGGCTGCTGAATAGCTGGCACGGTAATGCGTCCCCAATAGTCCCGCAACACTCGAAACAAAGGCAATACGACCTGATTTTTGCGCTAAAAATGTTGGTAGAACAGTTTTGGTTAAAAACACTTGTGAGAAATAATCCACTTCCATAATCGCACGTTCAGTCTGCATGCTGGTGTCAGCAATCAAGGCACGCTGGCTTAAACCCGCATTATTAATCAGCCAATCAATTCGACCTTTTTTCTGTAGCACTTGCTCATAGGCATGACGAACTTGAGCTTCATCGGTAATGTCGGCACAAATGGAAATATGTTGATCTGGATTGAGCAGCCCGACACGAACTTTTTCGAGTTCGTCAAAACGTCTTGCCGTGAGGACCACCTCAGCACCCTGTAAAGCACATTCTTTAGCCAGTGCTTCTCCTAACCCTGAAGATGCCCCCGTAATCCACACCACCTTAGCGTCTAAACTGTTTAACTGTGCCATGTCCTTATTGCCTCATACCGAAGTTTTATTTGCAGATTGATCATTTAAAAAAGTCAGGAAATGATCAAAATATTGACTCATCATCTGCGCATCATAGATACGCCCTAATTTATCAAAACGTTTATAGCCCAACTGAGTCGTTAAGTTAATCACCCCATTTAGTGTTTTATCGACCACCAGATTAAATTTAAGCATTTTTTTGGGTTCACGGACCAGACTGGTCACCCCTTGATCGACAATTTGCGTAAACACCTTCAAAGCTGGAGCAACATAACTGTTATTGCCCTTTTCCATCTGTTCCACACAACCCAAAAGTTCGGAAACTAAGGTTTTTTCGACTGGGTAGCTTAAAAAATGCATGCTCTCGGTGTCATACATCATTTGCTCTAGATAATTCACCATTGGAATTAGACGGTCATTTGAAAAAAAAGACACGGACCACGGCATGTACTTACGCATAGTGTCCACAATGTGCTGAATAATTTTCTCAGACTCCCCATCACCTGAGGTAGACAAGCGTGCAAGATCGCCAAAGACTTGATCAATCACTTCACATGAAATATCCGCTAAAACCTCACCCAAAGGTTTGGCAAGGCTTTGGCTTTCGCCGGCATTAAGCTGTTGATGAATGTGGGCAAAACGTTGGTGAGTTTCAGGTTTTAATTTTAATGATATTTGATAAGTCATAATGATCCCCCCTTTTTTGATTTTTACTGCGAACAAAGCGCACTCTAGGTTTAGACACATCATAAAGCGCTCTGCATCATGTCGCAATTGCTAGATCAACGCATTTGCTTTACATGCCCCCATTTGCGATTTCTTTGCTACAATAGATGCAATTTTTTATCTACTTTTGAACTGTTTGAACTATGACTGATTCAGCGCAAAATATCGCTACAACTTACGATCCGACCGAGATCGAGAAAAAATGGTACCAAACTTGGGAAGAGCGTGGCTATTTCAAGCCCTCTGAAAAAGGTGAGTCATTTTGTATCATGATTCCGCCGCCAAACGTCACCGGTAGCTTGCACATGGGTCATGGTTTTAACAATGCCATTATGGATGCCTTAACACGCTACAACCGTATGTCAGGTAAAAACACCTTATGGCAACCGGGTACAGACCATGCGGGTATTGCCACGCAAATGGTAGTTGAGCGTCAGTTGGGTGCTCAAGGTGTCAGCCGTCATGACCTTGGCCGTGAAAAATTTATTGAAAAAGTTTGGGAATGGAAAGAACAATCAGGTGGCACGATTACTCGTCAAATCCGTCGTTTAGGTTCTTCAGTGGATTGGTCGCGTGAACGCTTCACCATGGATGAAGGCTTATCCAATGCCGTCAAAGAAGTGTTCGTTAAACTGCACGAAGACGGTTTGATTTACCGTGGCAAACGTCTGGTAAACTGGGATCCAAAACTGCAAACTGCGCTTTCTGACTTAGAAGTTGAGTCGGATAAAGAAGAAGCAGGTTCACTGTGGCACTTCAAATACTTCTTTGAAGATAAAAACTTACGTACCCATGATGGTAAAGACCACATCGTTGTTGCGACCACACGTCCTGAAACATTGTTAGGTGATACCGCTGTTGCTGTGGCACTGGATGATGAGCGCTATACTCACCTTGTGGGTCAAAACATTATCCTGCCAATTACAGGCCGTGCTGTTCCAATCGTTAAAGATGAATATGTCGATAAAGAATTCGGTACAGGCTGTGTGAAAATCACTCCTGCACATGACTTTAACGACTATGAAGTCGGTAAGCGTTGTGAATTGCCTATCATCAATATCTTCAATAAAAATGCAGAAGTATTGGCTGAGTTTGAATATATCGCGAAAGCGGGTGAACAAATCTCGAAAACCATTGCTGCCCCTGCGGACTATATTGGTTTAGAGCGTTTTGAAGCACGTAAAAAACTGGTTGAACAAGCAGAAAGTGAAGGCTGGTTAGATCAAATTCAACCATACACCTTGAAACCACCTCGTGGTGACCGTTCAGGGGTAATCGTTGAGCCATTATTGACGGATCAATGGTATGTGAAAATTGCACCATTGGCGCAACCTGCCATTGAAGCGGTTCAAGATGGTCGTATCAAATTCGTGCCTGAACAGTACAGCAACATGTACATGGCATGGATGAACAACATTCAAGACTGGTGTATCTCTCGTCAACTTTGGTGGGGTCACCGTATCCCAGCTTGGTACGATGCTGAAGGCAACATCTATGTCGGTCGTGACGAAGTGGAAGTCCGTGAGAAAAATAACATCCCTGCTGATGTTGCGCTTAGCCAAGATGAAGACGTACTCGACACTTGGTTCTCTTCTGCACTTTGGACGTTCTCAACTTTAGGTTGGACTGGCGATGCCAAGAAAGATGCGGAAAACTATTTCCTCAATACCTTCCACCCAACGGATGTATTGGTGACTGGTTTTGACATCATCTTCTTCTGGGTTGCTCGTATGATTATGTTTACGATGCACTTCATGAAAAATGAAGATGGTACGCCACAAGTTCCGTTTAAAACGGTCTATGTTCACGGTTTAGTCCGTGATGGTGAAGGTCAAAAAATGTCGAAGTCGAAAGGCAACGTGCTTGACCCACTCGATTTGATTGACGGTGTAGACCTTGAGACTTTGGTACAAAAACGTACGACTGGTCTAATGAACCCGAAACAAGCGGCGAAGATTGAAAAATCGACCCGTAAAGAGTTCCCAGAAGGCATTCAAGCATATGGTACAGATGCGGTTCGCTTCACTTTCTGTGCACTTGCCAACACAGGTCGTGACATCAAATTCGACATGAAGCGTGTTGAAGGCTACCGTAACTTTGCCAACAAAATCTGGAACGCAACTCGTTTCGTGATGATGAACTGTGAAAATCAAGAAATTGGTAGCGAAGTTCGTCAAGACCTTTGGGAATTACCTGAACAGTGGATCGTAAGCCGTCTACAAAAAGCAGAAGCAGCGGTACAACAAGCTTTCGCAACTTATCGTTTAGACTTGGCTGCACAAGCGATTTACGAGTTCATTTGGAATGAATACTGTGACTGGTATGTCGAACTGACAAAACCTGTTCTGAATGATGAAAACGTATCGGTTGAGCGTAAAGCTGAAGTTCGTCGTGTACTCCTTGCAGTCATGGAAGCGTCTTTACGTCTTGCACATCCGCTTATGCCGTATTTGACTGAAGAAATTTGGCAGACGCTTGCACCGAAACTCGGTATTTCTGGCGAAACTATTATGCTGGCGCAGTACCCTGTTGCCAATCCTGAGCGTGTAAACGAACAGGCTGAAGCAGATATGCAATGGCTTCAAGGTTTGATTGGTGCGGTACGTAACATCCGTGGTGAAATGGGCTTAGGTAATGCACGTCTATTACCAGTGCTTCTACAAAACACAACGGAAGCTGAGAAAGCACAGATCACACGTATTGAAGCGTTGTTTAAAGCCTTGGCGAAAGTTGAAAGCATTACGTTCTTGGCGAATGGCGAACAACCTCCATTGTCTTCTTCCTCTGTGGTTGGACATGCGTCTGTCTTTGTTCCTATGAAAGGTTTAATTGACCCGAAAGCAGAATTAGGTCGTTTACAGAAAGACTTGGACAAAGTGCAAAAGCAACATGACGTCATTGCAGGCAAACTTTCCAATGAAGGTTTTGTGGCTAAAGCACCTGCGGCTGTAGTTGAAGGTGAGAAAGTGAAACTTGCTGAGTTTGCTGACCAGTTAGCGAAAATTAAAGCGAATATGGAGCAAATTGCAGCGCTTTAATGTGTTGTTAATTTAATCAAATTTGTAGTATAAAGGGCTGATTATTCAGCCCTTTATATTAACTATGACTTTAGAATTTGATGCAGTAAACGGGAAAAAATATTATTTATCTAAGAGAGCTTTAAAACATATTATTGATGGTGAGTTTGCCACTCAACCGATTGGAAATGGTCAAACAAAGTCAATTTTAACTGGTGGATTACATATTAAAAATGGCTTTGAGTCTTTCTTAAAAAACCACCCAACTATAGCGCACTTATACAACTACAATTCCTCGTTACATGAGGATTGGTTCTATGTTCGAGAACTACAAAATGGTGTATTAACAGCGAAATTACCAAGAACCTTATTCAATAAACGTGCTGCATCAGCAACTCTAGCAGTAGATAAATATTATATTTCTGGTTATCTATGGAAAACTTTATTTCCCGAAGAAACAGATGAAACAAAATTAATTGAGTATATAAAAGAAGGTTTAGAAAATTTAGATTTGGAAAATTCTAAAAATGATCAATTAATCGGTTACTGTAATATTCAATCAGATCCAACTAAAATTATACGTTTGATGTATTTTGTACATGATGATAAGAATATTGCTTCATGCTTTCCAACATGGACACAGCCATATACAGGAAATAATGGCAAAGCTTTTAGTCACAAACATGTTTTATCCTATCCTATTGTACAATCTACTATGATGATAGATTATGAATTCGATAGAAAACAATTACCTCTGACCAAGTTAGATACGGAACTACTAGAAAATAAAGTTAGTTTACTTACAGGCGAAGATCATTTTACAATTGAAAAAGACATCCAAAATTTAAACATTAGGTTAACCTCTAATCGAACTCCTACTGTTATTTTATTTGAACATGAAATTTTCAGCTTATTAGCAAATACACCAAGAATTTTTTTAGAAAGAGAGATTCCACAACCTTTACATTATGAAGAATATGAGTCAAATAGAAATAAGATATTTAAGAAAATTACTAAAAAGCAAAAAAATAGAAAAAAGAATATTAAAGAATTTATTGAATATATAAAATCAATAAGCATAATAAAATACAATTTTGAATATTCAACATACATATACAATAATTTTTCTAGAATAGTATTTCATTTTACTCATCTCATCAACTGTGCTAATATTTATGAAAACATTGTAGAATCTATAAAGATAATTTATATTTGTGATAATAAAGATAAATCTATATATCTATTAGAAAATCTTGACCAATTATTAGAAAATCTTATTACTTTTAATTTCTATGATCATTTGCAAAAAAGCGGATATTAACTCTAATTGCCAATCTGTGCTATACATATCACGATACGAAAATAATTGAAAAATTTCTCAAATCTTTAATGAAATGCCCTTCACGTTTTAATTTATTAAAAGAATACAACCAATGTCGCATGTCTCTTAATTTAATTAAAACTCCTAAAATATATAATAATATTGGTGAACTTTTAGATGAAATTGGCTTAACCAATAATTTAGGGTTCTCAATTCCTGATGTAATTGATTTTCTGAAAGAAACATTAGAAGAAAATTATCTCATAACCCCATTACAGATGGATTTTGATGAGTATCTTTTAGACTTAATTTTTAAACAAAGTCCAAACTTCCCTCTACTTGTACAAGACCATTGTAGATATATAAATGACATAGATTTTATGAGCTTTTCAGCTATTTTATGTAGTCATATAGATAAATTAATTGAGAAAAATATTTATAATGATGAATTAGCAAATAATTTATATGAATTACTTGATGAATATATCAAAATTCAAGTAGCACAAAGAAAGCAGTTAAATTTACTCTATAGGATTAAATATAATGCAAATCATGAAGAAGCTAAGAAATTAGAATTCCCACTGACTTTAACTGAACCAAATAAATATACAATTTGTCTATATATAGAAAGATTCTTTAACTCAATGTTTTCTCAAAGATTATGTAATGAATTAAAAGAATACTTAACACAAAATAACAATACAACATTGATTCAGAAGATTGAAGAAAAAATTGAAGTCAAAATTGGAAAGGATATTCCACCAAACCCAGAGTTTTTACCTGAATTTATTAAGGAAAAAATTGGTTTTCAATAAATAAACTACATACTTGTACCTTGTAAATTTAAAAGCTTGTTTTCCTCTCCTTTTAGGAGAGGGCTAGGGAAAGGTGCTTTTAATTTTTTCATTATTAAACCGACCCTCTTCCCCCGCCTTCTCCCAAAGGGAGAAGGAGCTTACATTATTGATTTACTTTCAGTTCAAAACACACCTGTCACAAATCCTCCAAAACCCCATCCGTCAGCCCCAACACATCAGAATTCCAGTACCGCACGGCAGTTAAGCCCAAAGCCTCTAAAAAAAATTGGTTCGTTCAACATCATATGCCATGAGATCATTAGTTCCATGCTGACTGCCATCCAACTCAATGATCAAGCCAATTTCATGACAGTAAAAATCCACAATATACGGTGCAATCACATACTGTCCGCAAGGAGGTGAGGGAAAATCAAAGTACCCCATGTTCCAACAACATCTCCACCCCACTCAGCTTTTTCATATACACATGCTCGGCTTTTACTTTTTTGCTTATTTATTATAGATATGCAAAGCCATCTACGCCACCAAAGCAATCAAGTCATTAAAGATGGAAAATACGCTAATCGATCAAAAAGCGTAAAGTCTTTCCAACGGAGATGCTGTGCGTAACGTGATTTATCTAGCAATTGTGATGCAGCGTCTAAAAAGTGAAATACGCTTATCTTGCGCTGCTGTGCAGCTCATGGCGTTTAGCCATGAGTCGCTTTATTATTGAATTTGTTGACCGCCCCTAAGCAATCACCTTTAATTGATGAAAATCAATTACACAAAATTATTTACAGGCTCAACCCACTTTAAAAATTAAATGACCAGCCGAATGCTCTATTTTTAAGTAAGTTTTTTAAACAATCAAAATCCTTATAACTATTTAAACACTGTTCATCTTGCAATAGCTTTCTTCGAATTTCTGTCAAATCATATTGGTACTTCTTAGCCAAATCAGCAGGTTTAAAAGTCTGTTTATAAAAACCAGAGCTTTCCCAATCAAATGAGTAAATAATGTGATCTAACTCAATTTGCAATTGTTCAATTTGATCTTCTAGCAATAGATTATAAGATTTCAAATGTTCATTTGCGATTTTAACTGCTTGTTTTTGATCACCTTGTTCTGTATAAGCACGTAACTTTAACAGCGTAAGTAAATCTTTTTCTTCAAGTGCAGTATTTGCTTGCTGCAAAAGCTCAGTTTTCTCTATACGTTTTTGCTCATCTCTTTCGCGGTCAGGATGGATCACAGAGGCAATTTTTAAATAAATGCTTTTTAATGACTGCCCTGCCATTTTTTTTGCATCTTCAAGTTGCATTTGCTTCTTTAAAATTTTCTTTTTTTCTTTTTCTGCAAACTTTTGATATGCCTCACGTTCATGATCATTAAGTTGATTTTGAATGAAATCAGCTTCCTCTCGATCAAATTTTTCTTTTACTTTTTGCATAAACTCTTCAAGATTTTCGAGATCAAAATCAAAGTCAATCCAGTCCTCAGACACACCCAATTGATCTGCAAGAATTTCTTTCATCACTTGTTTTTGCATCATTTCATCAACATCATGCTCTGAATGAAAATCATCCTCTGTATCATCTACTTGTGATGTAGGCAAATGATCATGGTCTTCTAAAATTTTGTAAAATTGAGCAATGACGATGGTCAATTTATGTTGTTCTTCAGACAGATTGGGATTATTTAAAAGTTGACTCACTAAAATTGAGATTTTTTTATCTAAACGCTCTAAATGGGTTTTAGCAAATTTATGCGATTGTTTATATTGCCAAAGTACCTCTAGTTGACTAAATAAAACTTGGTGCCATTGGGCATATAATGGCAAGAGTTCAAAACTTGCATCCTCCTGTACTTTTTGTTGTGCTTGTTGCCACTCAACCAAAGAGAGTTGTAATTTCTCAATTTTTTGAATCTGACGATTAAACTTTTTTTGTTGTGGGGATAAATTTTCAGTTTCTTGATACAAACTTAAATCTAAAATGCTCATGACTTTATTTCAATACAAATGCGATTTGACTCAATATTTTAACAGAAAGCATGCCTACGACTATTTGTTTAAAATAGTAAAATCTTATCTCATAGAACCCCATGCTCCATCAAGATCTTCATCCCACTCACCTTTTTCATATGCTTTAAACGTTCCTTTTCCCACTTCAACTGCTGTTTTAACTCGGTAGCATCCTTATCTATCACCTTATACACATCACTCATTTTGAGCTGTTTGGTATTGATATGACTGCTCAAGTGAAAAGACGCAAAGATCACCACTAACTGGCTTTGCAAATTCTGACTCTGTGCTTCCAAAGACAACTGATAAAACTTCACTTGTTCCGAACTTAAAGCTTTTGAGCTTAGGCCTTTATTGGTCTCTAGCTGTAACTGAAGTTTCAATAAATAAAATAAATCCTGCTCTGCATGGGCTTCATTGACCTTCTGCAAAAGTTCAGTCTTATCTAATTTCTTCGCTTCATTAGGCTCACGGTCAGGGTGAATCATCGCGGTAATTTTTAAATACACGGTTTTCAGTGACTGCTCTGCCATTTTGGCTGCTTGCTCACGTTTTTCTTGTTGTTTTAACTGCTTGGCACTTTCTCGTTCTGCTTCATATTCGGCAGAATCATATTCATAATTTTCCCAGTCTACATCTACGTTTTGTTCTACCGTTTCAGCGAGATCATGACTTTGTATTGAGTTTGCTTTGGCTTTCTTCGCACGTACATGCTCTGCATGCTGCATATAGAAAGTATCAATTTTCTCTACCTGTTCTTTCTGCGCGGAAGTCAGCATCTGAGATTTTTTTAGCATCTTGGCTAAAGCAGCTATTTTGGTGTCAATCTGCACCAAATCAGCTTTGCTAAAGGCATCACTGGCTAAGTGACTCCACAGGGTATCGAGCTGTACAAATAACACCGTATGTAACTCGCTATACACAGGTAAAAGCTTACTGCGTGTATAGTTTTGAATGTCGGCTTGCGCATTTTGCCATGCTGCCAGTTCTTGTTTTTGCTGTTCAATACGCTCAATCAAACGATTTAATTTTTTCTGCTGCGGACTGAGTTGAGCCTCAGGCTGAGCCGTCGTTTTTAACGCTGAAGACATAACCCATCCAACCCAGTACAAAAGAGAAATTATAGCGCGATCTTAACGCACAAGCTGCGCTACTCTCTTTGAGCCAAGTTTAAAATCTGAGTGATCCAAATTTCAAATAAAAAAAGCCCATCATTCGATGAGCATTTTATTTAGATAAATAGCTTTACCAATAGTTTTCGACCGCAATATTCCCTTCACCACGGCGGTTCATGGTCAGGCCACGTGCTTTTAATGCCTCTTTGGTATCTTCGACCATTTGCGGGTTACCACACAGCATCACATGGCTGGTTTCAGGGTTCAAGCTCAAACCGACTGCTTTTTCAAGCTCACCATTTTCAATCAGTACAGGTAAGCGGTCATGTAGTGGCGCATGCGGATCACGGGTAATAATCGGCACAAATTTAAAGCCTGTATGCCCTTCACCAAATGTCTCTGCAATTTCTTGAATGCGTGTTGCATAGGCCAGTTCAGAGGCTGTACGTACACTATAAACCAGTGTAATGCTCTCGTATTTCGACCACGTCTCAAAGTCTTGTAACATCGAAATAAAAGGTGCAAGCCCTGTCCCTGTGCCCAGTAACCATAAGTCTTTTGGTAGTGGCAACTGATAACGCGCCAAGGTCAAAAAGCCGTACGGGATCTTTTCGAGGTAGATCTCATCATCGACTTTTAAGTGTTGTAAATTCGAGGTAAATGCACCTTCAGGCACCACAATCGAGAAAAACTCTAAAGTTTCATCAAAAGGAGAGGACACCACCGAATACGCTCGAACCACCAATTCATCCCCCACTTTGATGCCAATACGGGCAAATTGTCCTGCGGTAAACTTAAAATGTGCAGGTCGCGTCATGGTGAAGCTAAAAAGTGTATTGGTCCAACGGTGTACGGATAAAACCTTTTCTAGGCTAAATTTTTCAATTGACATGATTTCAGCGTGGCATCAAAGACGTTGCTCATGTTAGCATGACCACATAATTTGTTAATATTTTTTAAATGTTAAGGCTATATTCATGCGCATGACTTTACGCCAGTTGGCGGTTTTTGTAGCAGTTGCTCAAGAAGGCACAGTAACCAAAGCCAGTGATGCGGTTCGACTCACCCAGAGTGCTGCGAGTATGGCTTTAGCAGATCTAGAGGACGGTTTAGGGGCTCCACTGTTTGACCGTCTAGGTAAGCGTCTTCAGCTCAACGATTTGGGTCGTTTCCTGCTGCCACAAGCTTTAGAAATTTTGGGTCGCTGTGATGCTTTCGAGCAAGCTGCTAAAGGTGAGTTACAAAGCATTGATTTACGTTTGGGTGCAACCCTGACCATCAGTGACTACCTCATGCCTGACCTGATGTCTGACTTCTTACAAATTCAACCTCAAGCCCATTTACAGCTGCAAGTTGGTAACACCCGTCAAATGATTGAGGCGGTGAATCAGTTCCAACTGGATTTGGCCTTGATTGAAGGCTCTTGTCACTTGCCACAACTGCAATGTATTCACTGGCGTGACGATGAATTAGCGGTCTGCTGTGCACCAGATCATCCTTTGGCGCAGTTAAATCGCACATTAACGCCTGAAGACTTTAAATCGGTCGAGTGGATCTTGCGTGAAGAAGGTTCAGGTACACGTGAAGTGTTTGATAATGCTATTTTGAAAGACTTGCCTGATGCCAACATCCGTCTGACCTTGGGTCATAATGAAGCGATTTTAAAAATCGTGGCTGGTGGTTTAGGGATGTCATGCATTTCAAAGCTGGCAACTGAACCTTTGCGCGAAAAAGGCCAGTTGGTGGTGCTTGATACTCCGTTTTGGTCTCTAACGCGTCCACTGTTCATGTTGGTACATCGTCAGAAGTACCAAGGCCCAGGACTCAAAGCCTTTATGAAATTCTGCGAAAAATAAGTAAGTAAAAAGCACCCAAGGGTGCTTTTTTTATTTCCCAAATTGGCGCTCACATGGCTCACCATCATTGTTCCCATCCATTTGGGTATTTGGACAGTTCCTTAAGAAGTAAACCGCTTCTTCATAAGAACGCATTTGGGAGCAATGGGTTCGTCCATCGCATTTAAACTGCCCTGTGCTGACAGGTAAGCGACCATTTTGTTTATCAATACTTTCCGTCACGCGTTCAGAGCGTGGTTGATTGGTCTGATGCAGACCTGCATCTAAATTACGCTTCCCTTGCTCAGATAGGATTTGATCGGGCAACTTTCCTAAAGCTTTACGCTGTTCTTCTACAATCTGTTGTTGCTCGAACATCAACTGCTCAGCTTTACGCTGTTTTTCTGCACTATAACTTTGATATTTCCCATAGGTCAAAAAGCCCAATACCGCGACGATAATGATCCCAATCACGGTGATGATGGTACTTTTATGCCCTGCCTCATGGTACCTTGGTGAGGCTTGGGTACGCGTTTTTTTCTTATTTGATGGTGTCGTTGCTTTGCTTTCTGAGGTCAGACCAAGCCGCTGGATATTGCCAGCCTTAAACTTGCCTTGGTCTTCTACAATCATAAACTGAAGCACTTCACCAAGCTTGGGTTCAATGTTGTGCTGTGGCAAATCTTTGATATGAAAAAACACATCATCAATATCCCCTTCCACCTCAATGAAACCAAAACCACGTGAGGTACTAAAGCTTTTGATTTTCCCTTTCAGAAACATAATCTGCTCTATTCAATTGTATTTTTCGTATTGTAATCAATAATAAAGAGGCTAAAAAGCCTCTTTGCTTCAAAATGCAAAGATTAATCTTTGCACGATTTCACTCTGAATCAACGCTGACTTAGCGTCTAAAATTAGACAATAAGTCTGTGGTAATCGATTTATTATGGCTTGAGACTTTCGATTTTTTGGCTTTGGCAGAGTTGTCTTCAACCCGCTCAATTTTAATCGCTTTATAGCGATCGCCATTTTCAACCACATTAAACTTCACGCGTTCATTGCGTTTCGGCTCACCTGAGTCTGCAGGAAAATCCGAGATATGAAAAAATACTTCGCCTTCAGGTGAGGAAATAAAGCCAAAACCTTTGTCAGCGTTATATTGCTTAACTTTTCCTTGATATTGCTCGGCCTTCATAAACAGATCCTAATATGTACACGCTTTGTTGTAGTATATAAAAAAGAGGCTATAAAAGCCTCTTTTTGCTGGGGCTCAATCTTAATCTTTTTGAACTGAACCAAAGATTTTGTCGCCCGCATCGCCTAGACCCGGCACGATATAACCATTGGCATTTAAGCCTTGGTCAATTGAAGCCGTGAAAATAGTGACATCTGGGTGCGCATCCAAAACACGTTTAATGCCTTCAGGTGCCGCAACCAACACCATCACACGGATGTCTTTACAGCCACTTGCTTTCAATACATCAATCGCAGCAACCAATGAAGAACCCGTTGCAAGCATTGGGTCGATGATCATCGCTAAACGGTTTTGTACATCTGGAACTAATTTTTTGTAATAGGTACGTGCTTCAAGTGTTTCTTCATCACGCTCTAAACCCAGTACAGACACTTTAGCACTTGGAATCAGGTTTAAAAAACCATCCAACATACCAATACCCGCACGTAAAATTGGCACAACCGTGATTTTTTTACCCACAATGCGATCTACCGTTACTTTACCATTCCAACCATCAATTTCATGGTCGCAAACAGGCAAATCTTTGGTCGCTTCATAGGTCAACAGCATGGTCACTTCTTGAGCCAGCTCACGGAAGTTTTTAGTGCTGATATCGGCACGACGAAGAAGACCAAGCTTATGACGAATCAGCGGATGACGAATTTCATGGATAGCCACGGGAGAGCACCTAAAAGGTAAAATAAAATTCCTTACATTATAAAGCTTTTTATCGTGCGATAAAAACAAAAAAGCCCCCAATTGATGGAGGCTTTTTTGTTAAAACGAAACGTTTTTAAAAATTAGTGCTGTTGAGAAAGCATAAAGTGGATTGGAGATAGAATCTCTGACTGGAGTGCTAACTTGATAATTGGATCTGGATAGATACCAATCACAAGCACTGCTGCCGCAGCTAAAAGCACCATAATACCACCCACTTTTTGGCCCCAATGATCCACAGCATCTACACGAGGTGCATCTGGTGGTGTCATGTACATGACAACCATCACACGGAGATAGTAGTACAGACCAATACCAGACCCAACGATGATCATCGCAGCAAGGAACCAGTGCTGAGTCGTTACGGCAGCCATGACCACAAGGAACTTACCAATGAAGCCCGCTGTCAATGGAATACCTGCAAGCGATAGCATCATCACGGTTAACACGGCAGTCAGCACTGGACGACGCCAGAATAGACCACGGTAGTCCGCTAGACTTTCTGCTTCGTCTACGTTGTTGTATGGACTAGACATCAATGCAACCGCACCGAACGCACCAATCGTAGTTAACACATAAGTGATCACATAGACCGATACGTTACCAAGGCTTGCATAAGTCATGCTGATTAAACCAATCAACAAGTAACCAAAGTGTGCAATTGAAGAGTATGCCAAGATACGTTTCAAGTTCACTTGTTTCACTGCAAGGAAGTTACCCACCAAGATCGATAATACCGCAATCACGGTTAAGATCGTGACGATTGAGTCAACAAGAATCGCACCTGAAGTAAGGATGTAACGTACAAACAGACCAATCGTCGCTACTTTTGCAGCTGTAGCAAGGAATGTTGCGATCGGAGTCGGTGCACCTGCATAAACGTCTGGCGTCCATTTGTGGAATGGCGCTAAAGACAGTTTGAATGCCACAGCAAAAACAATCAGGCCTAAACCTAAAAGTACCATTGGCTGTTGGATGTTTTGCATTAACGCTTGAACATTGTCATAGAACGACATTGAACCTGTGTACGCGTAAATATAAGCCATACCCATCAACAACATTGCCGAAGCTGTTGCTGAAAGCACCAAGTACTTCACACCCGCTTCTAAAGACTTAGAGCGCTGGTGTGTATAGGCCAATAAGCCATATACAGGAATCGACATCAACTCAAGGCTAATGAAGAACGATGCATAGTGAGAGCTTGCCACCATTAACATTGCACCAGTCACTGATGACAACATTAAGATATACAGTTCTTCACGGTTATCTTTATAGCTTTCGATATAGGCATGCGACAAAGTACAGCATGCCAAAGCAGCAATTAGAATAATTACTTGGTACAGCAAGGTGAACGCATCCACCATGAACATACCCATCACGTTCGCTGGTTTAAAAGCACCACCGAACATTGTGAATAATACATATGCTGCTGCAAGGTTTAAGCCCACCACTGATGCTGTTGCAATTAAGTTATGGTTACGCTTAATCGCAGTAAGAATCATCACGACGATCGTTGTTAAAGCAACGATCATCACAGGAGCTAAAGGCATAAGCTCAGAAAATGACATTGTGAAGTTCATGACTTATTGCATCTCCACATTTTCGAGTTGAACAGTTGCTTGACTCGCAACGTCAACTACTTCTTGTACAGGAATGTAGCTGTTCGCTAACCACGCCATGCTTGAATTTGAAATATCAAGGAAGCTTTGTGGGTACAGACCAAGCCATAACAGACCGAAAGCACAGATTAACAAGATCACTACTTCACGCGCATTTAAATCTTTCAATGGGTTGTTGTAGTGCTGCTGTTGTTCTTCGTTTGGCGTACCAAACAACGCTTTGTGGATCAGAATTAAGCCATAAAGACCTGCAAATACTAAGCTTACTGCTGCAAGAATAGTAAACACTGGGAATTTTGCATAAGAACCCATCAGGATCAGGAACTCACCAATGAAGTTACCTAGACCTGGAATACCCACAAGCGCCGCCACGAAGAACATGAGGAAGAATGCAAGATATGGGAACTGACCACGCATACCGCCCATCAAACGCATATCACGTGTATGAACACGCTCGTACACTTGACCACACATAATGAACAATGCAGCAGATGACAAGCCATGTGCCAACATCATGATCATCAAACCTTGGAAGGTTAAGATGTTACCTGCGTAAATCGCAAGTAAAACAAAGCCCATGTGTGAAATTGACGTGTACGCAAGTAAACGTTTCATATCGGTTTGCTGGAAAGCACACCAAGCACCGTAGAAGATACCGATTAAACCGAAAATGATCGCGATGTCTGCAAACTGTGCAGAAGCCGCTGGGAAGAATGGAATCACAAAACGTAGTAAACCATATGCAGCGGTCTTAATTAAGATACCTGCAAGGTCAACCGAACCTGCTGTAGGTGCTTGTGCATGCGCATCTGGTAACCAGCCGTGTAATGGGAAAACTGGAAGTTTTACCGCAAAACCGACAAATAAACACAGCATGAATGCATAAGCAACGGTAGGTAATTCTTTGTCTAAAGTGTTGGCTACAGCTAATAAGTAGTTGTAATCAAAACCGATCATACCCGTCATCATGTAACCATAAACCACAAGGCCTAGGATACCGATCAACATAATAAGACCAGCGACTTGCGTATAGATAAAGAATTTGGTTGCAGCGTAAACACGTGATTTACCTTCTGCCCCTTTATGACCCCAAAGCGCGATCAAGAAGTAGATAGGTACAAGCATCATCTCCCAGAAGAAGAAGAACAAGAACATGTCAATCGCTAAGAATACACCGATCACACCACCCAAAGACCATAAAAGGTTTAAGTGGAAGAAACCAACATTCTTTTGAATTTCACCCCAAGAACAGCCGACAGCCAACACACCTAAAAGTGCCGTTAAGCCCACCATTAATAGAGATAGACCATCCACCGCTAAGTGAATGTTAATGCCTAAAGTCTGAATCCATGGCAACATGAATTCAGCAGACCACGATGGCACTTTCGCGCCAAGTTCGTAGTTAAATGTACCTGTCTGCCATAGGGCAACAGTTAAGCCCAAAGTAATGAGCATACCCACTAACGCGATATAACGCGGCAGTTTGTCGTCGAGTTTGTCGACTAACCAACAAATAAAACCAGCAATGAACGGAACTAAGATCAGCGCGGGTAGAATCCAGTTGTTTGTGATTTCCATCTTATTTCCCCACGATCTGAGTGACGATCAAGACCATTAGCAATACAAAGATACCTAATGCCATGCTTGATGCGTAATCACGCAATGAACCCGTCTGACGTGAACTTGTGAAGCTGTGACCGCCTTTTACAAGTGCAGGCAAGACTAACCACAAACGATCAATTGGATCACGACCTAAAATCTTCGCAATAAGCAAATATGGTTTCACAAAAACGATGTCATACAGCGCATCGAAGCCCAGTGCATTACGGCAAATGTTTGCAAGACCTGCACCCAATGACGTTTTAGCAAAGCCTTTCACTGCGCTATAAGCAAACGCGAATAAGACCACACCAATCACTAAACCAACCAATGCAATACCTACAGCAGTCCATTCAGCGCTATGCATGCCATGTTCTAAAGCTTCAGGAATCACAAATGCTGGAATTTTTGCTGCATTTAAAATGCTTTCCACAGGTGCTTTAAGTGCCGCACCGACGAAAGTTGAAAGTACAGCAAGAATCGCCAAAGGACCCCAGAAGGTAATGCCTTTAATCGCATGATACGGCGTATTTTCTTTACCAAAGAACACAACCCAAATGAGGCGGAATGTGTAAATCGACGTTAAGAAAGCACCAGCTACACCCACCCAATACAATGAGTTATATACTGCGATTGATTCGCCTTGTACCCAAACTGCGCCCAAGATCGCGTCTTTCGAGAAGAAGCCCACGGTGAAGTATGGAATCGCGGCCAATGCACCGCCACCAATGGCGAAACAAGCAAATAGGAATTTGTTCTTGTAGAACAAACCGCCCATCTTGAAGATGTTTTGTTCGTGGTGGTAAGCCAAAATCACTGCACCTGAAGACAAGAACAATAATGCCTTGAAGAATGCGTGAGTCAGCATGTGGAACAGGCCTGCTTGGTAAGCTTCAGCACCCACAGCCATAAACATATAACCCAGCTGACTCATCGTTGAGTAAGCCAAAATACGTTTGATGTCGGTTTGAACCAATGCAGCAAAACCAGCCACCAACAACGTTACCGCACCAGTGATTGAGATAAACATCATCACTTCAGGGGCCATTTCAAACACGGTGTACATACGGCAGCACAGGTAAACACCTGCAGTTACCATCGTTGCAGCGTGGATCAATGCAGATACAGGAGTAGGACCTGCCATTGCATCGGCCAACCATGTTTGTAATGGGATCTGTGCAGATTTACCTGCAGCACCCAAGAACAACATCAGTGCTGTCCAAATGGTTAAAGATGAACTTTGTGTCATCACTGTTGGTGCAGCTGCAACCACTTCAGCAATGTTTAAAGTACCGAACTGTTGGTAAATTAAGAACAAAGCGATCAGTAAGAAAACGTCACCGACACGTGTTACGGTAAATGCTTTAATTGCTGCAAAACCATTTGCAGGGTTTTGGTAGTAGTAACCAATCAGCAAGTAAGAGCATAGACCTACGCCTTCCCAACCTAAGAACAATAACGCTAAGTTATCGCCCAATACGAGCAGCAACATGCTGGCAACGAACAGGTTGAAATAAGAGAAGAAACGCGCGAAGTCTTCTTCACCACGCATGTACCAAGATGCAAAGATGTGAATCAGGAAACCCACACCCGTCACCATACCCATCATGAGCAGTGATAGACCGTCAAGATGTAAGCTAATGCCTGGGCTTAGGTTACCTACATTGAACCATGTCCAAAGATGTTGAACATAGGTCACTTTGCCATTGTTAACAAAGTCTAAACCAGCGATCAAAGCAACCAATGCAGAAAGGCCAACCGCCCCCACACCAATAATAGCAGCGACATTTTCAGGAAGCTTGTTGCGACCTGCCGCTAAAAGGACAAAACCAATGAGCGGGAATAATACTGTTAAATATAAAAAACTCATCCGCGCATCTCACTAGCAGCATCCACATCCAAGTGATGGAAGCGATGGTAGAACTGAAGGACGATCGCAAGACCAATACAAGCCTCTGCCGCAGCAAGCGTTAAGATCAGAATAAACATGATTTGTCCGTCTGGTTGTACCCATGCACTACCAGCCAAAACAAACGCAAGCGCAGCTGCGTTCATCATGATTTCAAGGCTCATTAACATAAATAATAGATTGCGTCGCACCATCACACCGTAAAAACCCAGTGCAAAAAGAATGGTTGCAACAATCAAACCATGTTCTAAAGGGATGTTGCCCATTATTGTTTGTCCTCTTCTGCACCTGGTTCACGTTTGCCAAGATGGAATGCTGCAACCAACGCAGCAAGCAATAACATGGCAGCAACTTCAACCAATAATAAATAGTGAGTAAAGAGTGCTTGGCCAACGGCTTTTGGACCCACAACTTCGGTACCCATAACAGGGCCAGCCACTGTGTAGTCAGAGCCGAGCATCCACACCAACACCAAGCCCATTAAGAAGCTCATGAGTGCTGGATATGCCCAAGCAGACGATGTTAACCATTTACGTTCTTGTTCAACGGTGTGTTGACCAAGGTTTAACATCATCACTACGAATACGAATAACACCATGATCGCGCCTGCATAGACGATGATCTCAAGCGCGCCAGCAAATGGCGCACCTACGATCATAAACATGCCTGCAACCGCAAGAAGTGACACGATCAAGCTTAATAAAGCGTGTACAGGATTCGCGTTGGTCACAACACGAATCGTAGAAACGATGGCCACAAGTGCCATCAAATAAAATGGCCACATCATGGTAATAAGCTCCGTACATCAACTGGTGCGCTTTCACGCTGCGCTTGACCTTTGTCTTTTCCAGTTACAGCCATACCTGTTACACGGTAGAAGTTGTAGTCTGGGTATTTACCAGGACCTGAAATGAGTAAGTTTTCTTTCTCATATACCAAGTCTTGACGAACGTATTCACCCAACTCGAAATCTGGAGTCATTTGAATTGCAGTCGTCGGACATGCTTCTTCACACATACCGCAGAAAATACAGCGTGAGAAGTTGATACGGAAAAACTCCGGATACCAACGACCATCTTCTTTTTCTGCTTTTTGTAGTGAAATACAGCCAACAGGACATGCAACTGCACATAAGTTACACGCAACACAACGTTCTTCACCATCTGGGTCACGTGTTAACACGATACGACCACGGAAACGTGGTGGAACAATTTGTTCGGCTGGCACTTCTGGGTAAAGAATGGTGTCACGTTTACGTGTCACGTGTGAGAAAACCATCCACAGTGAACGTACGATTGACCCGAACCCAGCTAGAATTTTATACATTTTATTCTCCCTGCCCTTACCACAGAATCACTGCGCCAGTAACTAATAAGTTAACTAACGCTAATGGTAAGCAAATCTTCCAACCAAAGTTCATCACTTGGTCATAACGCGGACGCATAAGTGAACCACGAGCCAAGACAAACATCATCACAAAGAATGCTGTTTTGATAATGAACCAGAATACTGGTGGAATGAACGGAATATCGATGTTAAATGGCGCTAACCAACCACCGAAGAATAGCGTTACGATCAATGCAGAGATCAGAACTACGTTGACATATTCTGCAACGAAGAACATCCCCCATTTCATACCGCCGTACTCGACGTGGTAACCTTCCGCCAATTCTTGTTCTGCTTCTGGTTGGTCAAATGGGTGACGGTGAGTTACCGCAACACCTGCAACCACGAAGATTAGGAAACCTAAGAACTGTGGAATGACAAACCATACATCTTTTTGTGCTTCTACAATTTCACGCATGTTGAATGAGCCTGCAATTGCAACCACACCCATCAATGAAATACCCAAGAACACTTCATACGAAATGGTTTGAGCTGCAGAACGTAGACCACCAAGCAATGCATATTTGTTGTTTGATGACCAACCACCAAACAATACCGCATAGACTGCAATACCTGCCATTGCCATAAAGAACAATAGACCGATGCTCATGTCTGCAACACCTAAGTATGGTGATACAGGAATAACCATGAACGACATCACCGCTGTTGCCATGGCAACAGCAGGAGCTAAACGGAAAGTCAATTTGTCAGCAAACTTTGGTGTCCAGTCTTCTTTGAACATGATTTTCAACATGTCGGCAACGATCTGGAACATCCCCCCAGGACCTACACGGTTCGGACCATAACGGTCTTGCCATAAGCCCAGTAAACGACGCTCAATAAAAGACATCAACGCAGCGATGAGTACTACAACGAGTAAAATCACAATCGCTTGAATGACTGAGTAGGCAATTGGCCAGTTCTCAGCCCAAAGCGGCGTTTGACGGATTAATTCTTGTTGCATGAATTACGCTCCTACCGCGACTGATACAGGCTCAGCAAGTGAAACCGTAGGTGCAAGACCAACTGGATAACCAATATAACCTGTAGGTAAATAATCAATCACTTGAACTGGAAGTACGATCGAAGTCTCACCTGCTTTCACAGTGATTTTTTGACCATCTTGAACATTCAAACGAGTTGCATCTTGCTCACCCACTGCAAAGACCGCTTCAGGAATACGCGATTCCATCGCAGGTGTTTTCACAGTAAATTCACCAGAAGCAAAAATGTGATGCATTGGCACTAAACGGAAGCTTTCAGGGTTTGCAACCACAACCGCTGGAGCAACGAAAGTACGTGCTGGACGCTTCGCTAACCGATCGAATAAACGCACACCCGAATCACCACCTTTTAAGTGACCACCCACGTTATCTTGGAATTTATTCCAAGCTTGCGGTGAGTTCCAACCTGCTGACCATGCAAATGGTACCAGTGGAGACGGAGTCTGGTTCCCGACATAACCTTCCATAGAGAATGTTAATGCAGAGTCGATATCTGTCGGTTGCTTCGGTTCATGCACGTTCAATGGTGCACGCATAGAGGTACGACCAGAATAACGACGCGGTTCACGCGCAACTTTCAAACCATGAACACGGAAGCCCGCATCTGGAGCCACATCTTGAATCGCAGCAAGTGCAGGTACGTTTTTCGCAACTGACTCGATGACATCATCAAGTAAGGTCCAAGAAATCGCTTTGCCCTTCACGCCGGTTTCAATGGCATGTAACCAGCGCCAAGATTCTTTAATCGCCAGTTCAGGTTTGTAGTAGCTCGGGTCATACACTTGATAGAAACGTTGTGCACGGCCTTCTTGAGAGACAACCGTACCATCACCTTCAGCAAATGACGCAGCAGAAAGTACGATATCCGCTTTCTTCACAGTTTCAGTTTCAGAGTGATCTAAAACAATCACGTCTTTACCAGAAAGTGCTGCTTCAACTTGTACCGCTGGCAAACGACGGAATAGATCATTTTCAACGATCACAACCGTGTCATAGTCTTGCGCAAACGCTTGTTCTAAACTTTGACCACCGAAGATTGCTAAGCCCATAGAGTTCACTTCAGGAACCGTCAAGCTTAAGCCAGCATTTCCACCAAGGTTTTGCGCAACTTGTGCAGCAGCTTCCATGATTGATGCGTCTTGTAAACTTGTACCTGAAATGATCAGTGGTTTCTTCGCCGCTTTCAATGTATCTGCAATGTTCTGAGCAAATGCTTTCGCATCATCCGCTAGACCAAGAATTGCATCACCTTTTACAGCCGAAGCAACGGCAAAACCTAAACGAGCGATGTCGTTTGGAGAAGCAACCACCTCACCTGCAGCAACATCAGCTAAGCGTGTTTGTGTTGCAGCGAGGATGAAAATCGGTGATTTCGCATCTTGAGCAATACGTTGTAGCGGTTCTGCTAACCAGTCTTGGGTACGACGTTCTGCAGCCATTTCTTTGGCTTTGTTTTTCGCCGCTTGACGAACAGACAACGCCATACGTGGCGCAGTTTGCGTTAAGTCTTCACCCAAAATAAGCACGGCATCATAGCTTTCGATTTCACGCATACCGGGGTTATATACACCTTCGGTTTGCATAATCGATGCAGCCAATTCAACCAAGTTTTGCTCTTTTTGAGACATACCTGTTGAATAGTTCTCTTGACCGACTAATTCGCGAAGCGCGAAGTTCGACTCAAGTGATGCGCGTGGAGAACCAATACCTAATACTTTTTTGCCTTGGATATTTGCAATCACGGTATCTAATGCCTGATCTACAGAAACTGTAGTTGCTTCAGCACCATCACGGAACTGCGGTTGACGTGGACGATCTGCACGGTTCACATAACCTGTACCAAAACGACCTTTATCACAAAGGAAGTATTGGTTCACTTCACCGTTGAAACGGTTTTCGACACGACGAAGTTCGCCATAACGCTCACCCGGAGAGATATTACAACCCGAAGAACAGCCTTGGCATACGCTTGGCGCATACTGCATGTCCCACTTACGGTTATAGCGTTCTGAGTGAGTTTTGTCGGTGAATACACCTGTAGGACATACTTCAGTCAAGTTACCTGAAAATTCAGACTCTAAAGTACCTGACTCAGGACGACCAAAGTAAACACGTGACGCGCTTGCATACACACCAAAGTCTGTACCACCCGCATAGTCGTTGTAGTAACGAACACAACGGTAACATGCAATACAACGGTTCATTTCGTGTGAAATAAATGAGCCTAGTTCTTGGTTGTAGTGTGTACGTTTAGTGAAACGGTAACGACGACGATCGTGTTGAGTCATCACTGTCATATCTTGTAAATGACAGTGCCCACCTTCTTCACAGACTGGACAGTCGTGTGGGTGGTTCGTCATCAAGAACTCAACAATTGACGCACGGAAGTCTTTCGCTTCTTTGTCTTCAATCGAGATGTAGGTATTGTCAGATGCAGGCGTCATACATGACATGACTAAACGGCCACGCGTATCTTCAGGATTCGCGTATTGAGTCACGGCACATTGACGGCAAGAACCGACAGAACCTAAGGATGGATGCCAACAAAAGTACGGGATATCAATACCCAAAGACAAACATGCTTGCAGCAAGTTCTCTGAGCCATTGACTTCGTACGATTTGCCATCGACATGAATTGTAGCCATAGTCGAATTCCTTAAGCTTGTTCTACGTTGCTAGTTTGCGCAGCAGCATTCACTACTTTTGCTTCAAACTCGCCACGGAAATATTTGAGTGCACCCATCAACGGTTCCATTGCACCTGGAGCATGCGCACAGAAAGTCTTACCAATCCAAAGCTTACGAGTAAGTTCTTGTAAGTGATCGATATCTTCTTTCTTACCTGTACCATCTTCCAATGCTTTCAGTGCTTTCACCGCCCACGGTAAACCATCACGACAAGGCGTACAGAAACCACATGACTCACGTGCAAAGAATTCTTCTAAGTTACGAGTCGCTGAAACCATACATTGCGTTTCATCCACCACCATCAGCAAACACGTACCTAAACGTGAACCTGCTTTCATGATGCTCTCAGCATCCATCGGTAGATCAATGTGTTCAGCAGCCAAGAAGTCTGTAGACGCACCACCCGGTAACCATGCTTTAAGCTTCAAGCCATCACGCATACCGCCCGCATAGTCTTCAATGACTTCACGCGCAGTTGTACCAAATGGAAGCTCCCAAAGACCAGGGAATTTCACCTTGCCAGATGCACCATAAATTTTTGTGCCTGGATCTTTCGATTTACCCGCAGATAAGCCGATATACCATTCAGGACCACGTAACATGATTGCTGGTAGGTTATTGTAGGTCTCTACGTTGTTAACAATGGTAGGACGACCCCAAGCACCTGCAACTTGTGGGAATGGTGGTTTCGTACGTGGGTTTGCACGGCGACCTTCAAGCGAGTTGATCAATGCAGTTTCTTCACCACAAATATAACGACCCGCACCGGTGTGCACATGCAACTCGAAGCTCCAGTCAGTTCCAAGGATATTCTCACCCAAGTAACCTTTGGCACGAACTTGCTCAAGCGCTTCATTTAAGTAAGCAGCTGCTTCAATGTACTCACCACGAATGAAGATATAACCATGAGTTGCTTCTAGCGTATACGCTGCAATCAACATCCCTTCAATCAATTGGTGAGGAAGTTTTTCCATCAACAAACGGTCTTTAAAGGTCCCTGGTTCCATCTCATCGGCATTACAAATCAGGTAACGTGGACCTGAGTTGTCATTTGGCGCCATCAAAGACCATTTGATCCCTGCTGGGAAGCCAGCACCACCACGGCCTTTTACGGTCGCAGCTTTAATCACTTCAAGCACATCTTTCGGCGGCATGGTGATTGCTTTTTTCAGACCCGCGTAACCTTCGAGCGCTTCGTAATCATCGGCATTACGAACGTGCTCTTGTTTACTCAAACGCCAAGTTAATGGATGCGTTTCTGGGTTACCTTCGCCATAAATTGGTTTTGGTTCGGTATTCATACATACTTCTCCAATAACTGTTTCACTGAAGAAACTTCAACCAAACCGTGAGTGTCTTCATTCACCATTAAGGTTGGGCCTTTGTCACAGTTACCTAAGCAGCAAATCGGCAGCAAAGTAAAACGACCATCAGCAGTCGTTTGACCAAACTGTATGCCTAACTCGCGCTGAAAAGCTTCTGCTAAAGTTTCCGCACCCATCAAGAAGCACGCGATCGAGTCACAAAGTAAAATGACGTTACGACCCACGGGTTGACGGTAAATACGGTTATAGAAAGTTGCAACACCTTCCAAATCAGCAACACTGATTGTCAATAACTGAGCAATGGCGTTTAGCTGCGCGTCATCTACCCAGCCATTACGGCGTTGTACACACTTCAAAGCATCCAAAGATGCTGCGCGTGGGTACGGGTAGTGACCAATGTGATGTTCAATTTCGTGGATTTCGTCCGCAGTCAAAATCCCTTCAACATTCACGCGTGGCTTTTTATCAGTCAAAATCATCATAATGCGTTTACCCCTTAGCGATCCACGTCAGCCATAACGACGTCAATAGTCGCTAAATAAATGATCAAGTCAGACATTAAGCTGCCGTTAATCACAGAAGGCATTTGCTGTAAATGCGTGAAGGTCGGTGTACGAATACGGGTACGATAACTCATGGTTGACTTGTCTGAAGTCAAGTAGTAATTCGACGCACCTTTCACCACTTCCGCCATCACAGATGCTTCACCTGCAGGCATGACTGGACCCCAAGATACGCTTAAGAAGTGCGTAATCAAGGTTTCAATGTCTTGTAAAGTCTTGTCTTTTGGTGGTGGAACAGCCAATGGGTGATCTGCTTTGTACGCACCTGAAGGCATGTTGTCTAAACATTGCTTTACGATTTTGAGTGATTCTTCAATTTCACGGAAGTGAACCATCACACGTGCATACGCATCGCCTTCGTACTCAAGTGGGATGTCGAAGTCGTAGTTTTCATAGCCACTGTACGGGCGATATTTACGAACGTCGAAGTCAATACCTGTTGCACGTAGACCTGTACCAGTCACACCCCAAGCCAATGCAGATTTTGCATCATATTGAGCTACGTTACGGGTACGACCAATAAATACTGAGTTGCGTAATGCAGCTGTATAGTATTCATTCATACGCTTCGGCATCCAATCTAGGATTTCACGAATCAGATGCTGCCAGTTGTTTGGCAAGTCATGCGCTGTACCACCGATACGGAACCATGCTGGGTGCATACGGTAACCAGTGATTGCTTCAATCGCGTCATAGATTTTTTGACGATCCGCAAACATGTAGAAGACTGGCGTCATACCGCCGGCATCTTGAATCGCAGTACCGATATACAATAAGTGGTTATTGATACGGAACAATTCAGACATCATGACACGGATACATTGCGCGCGGTCAGGTACAGTAATCCCCGCCATTTGCTCCACACCCATCACATAAGGCATGTTTTGCGCACAACCACCCAAGTAGTCGACACGGTCAGTATAAGGAATGAATGAATGCCAAGTTTGACGCTCAGCCATCTTTTCCACACCACGGTGGTGATAGCCGATATCAGGCACACAGTCTTTAACTTCTTCACCGTCCAACTGCAAAATGATACGGAAAGCACCGTGCGCAGATGGGTGGTTCGGACCTAAGTTAAGGAACATGAAGTCTTCGTCGTCATTTCCGCGCTTCATACCCCAATCTTCAGGTACGAAACGAAGGTGTTCCTGTTCGTAATCCTGCTTCGCTTGGTTCTGCATATACGGTGTATATTCAGTGGCACGTGCAGAGTATTCTTTACGAAGAGGGTGACCTTCCCAATAGGTTGGCAACAAAATACGACGGAGCATTGGATGCCCTTCGAAATTGATCCCGAACATATCGTAAGCTTCACGTTCGTACCAGTTGGCATTTGGCCAAATGTTGGTTGCAGTTGGAAGATTTACATCATTTTCATTCAATGCAACTTTGATACGAATATCACTATTACGCTCAAGCGATAATAAGTGATAGAACACAGTAAAGTCAGACGCAGGCAAACCGTCGCGGTGTGTACGTAAACGTTCATCTACCGCAGACAAGTCAAACAACATCACGTATGGACGTGACACTGTACGCAAGAACATTAAAACTTCTTGTACGCGCGCGCGCTCAACCCAGACTGTTGGAAAGTCTTCAAAAGTCGTTTGCACATAGAAGTTCTCGCCAAATTTGGTTTTGAGCTCTTCTACAATTGCAAATGCTGGGCGTGAATCAACTTGCGCTGACTCTGGCATAGCGTTTTCAGTTTCAGCCATTGGCTTGGCTTCCTATTTAATACAAATTCATTCAACTTAAACGACAACTACACCCAGACCGGGTGCATCAAAACAACTGTCGTTTAAATTATTTAATTTCATCCATAGAGCGTAAGTTTTTCACTGCAATACGTTCAGCATTCTTACGGTCACGTTCTGGCATCATCTTTGGCTTATACACTGGCTTAAGATCATCACCAATCACGGCAGAAAGTGGACGGCGCTCTAATTGAATTTGGTCTTGTAACAACATTAATGCTTGGATTAATGCTTCTGGACGGGGTGGGCAACCCGGAATGTACACATCCACAGGAATGATTTTATCCACACCTTGCACAACTGAATAAATGTCGTACATACCACCTGAGTTTGCACAGGCGCCCATTGAGATGACCCATTTAGGCTCAAGCATTTGCTCGTACAAACGCTGAATTACAGGTGCCATTTTTACAAAACACGTACCCGCAACAATCATCAAGTCAGCCTGACGAGGTGAAGCACGGATTACTTCGGCACCGAAACGCGACAAGTCATGCACGCCAGTTAAAGTCGTTGCATACTCTACGTAGCAGCAAGATGTACCAAAGTTAAACGGCCAAACTGAGTTCTTACGACCCCAGTTCACTGCTGTATGTGCCACGTCCTCTAAACGAGTCATGAACACATTTTTATTCACTTCTTCTTCAAGCGGATCCGTTACGATTTGACGCTCTTGAAGTGGATATTGATCAGCATCCGGATTCGCACGGGTTAATGTATATTTCATCCCGAGTTACTCCTTATCAGACGATTTAGCCGGTGACTTATCTTTCACACGACCAGATGATTGAGCTGGGATTTGACCTGTAGGGTCCATAACCAACTCTTCAATTGAATTAAAGCGAGTGATTTCTGCAAGATTCATATTTGGCGAACCAATTTTCAGTGGTATACCGGCTGATTTGCGACGATCTACAGGTGCCCAATTTAAAGCACCGACAGAAATTGCGTAAATCAAAGCAATCAATAAGTCGACAACAAAAATCACCACAGTGGTAAAACCAAACCAACCGACTTCACGAACCGATGTTGCCCATGCGTAAAGATAAAGTGCTTCTAGGTCGAAGACTACAAAGAAAATTGCAACTAAATAGAATTTAGCAGACAAGCGGATGCGTGCTCCACCAGCACCTACCACACCTGACTCAAATTGCTCTTGCTTCGCACGGCCCCATGACTTACCCCCAAGGAGTAAAGGAACTGTGAGCATAAAGACGCAAAGAAATGTAACGCCGATCACGAAGGCAATAATTGCCCATTCGTATGGAGTAATGGCACTCATGCGGGGATAACTCCTGGCAGGCCTAATTTATTAACAAAGAATGCATGTATTGGCCTTCAAATACACCAAACACAAAATTAATCCCGCCAATTGTACCCGATTGCTGACGTAAGTTGCTAGCTTATAGACCTTCGTCTTTAGGATGATTTCTCTTCGTTTTTTGAGATTTTTTCGATGAAGGCCCTTTTATTTCGAAACCAATCGCTTTATCTAATAAAACACTACTATTCTATTATTTTTCCAAATTTTGACATTAAAACCAAGCCTATAAAGCATTTTTCAGCCTCATTCCAATAACAATCACACAATCAGCGGTTTAAAAAACTCAGCTCAGCAACCGCAGCATTTTGCTTATTTTAAAAGTACAAAAGTAGATTAAGTCACTCATATTTTTTGTATTTTTTTGCAAATCACTCCAATCAATTAATGCACTTGGCTTTTTCTTGTGCTATTGATATAGACAACCAACAACAAAGAATAAGGAGCACCACATGAGTCTGGAATTCACCCATAAACCTAACTATTTTTTATTTGCCCAGTTGCTTATTCGCCATGTTGAAACTTATGTTCGTAAACACCCCGATGCCAATAATGCCATCTTTGATTTACGCGACATTTATGAACTTTTTCGCCAAGACAAAGCTTCAGCCACCACCAACCTTGATGGCATTATGAATATTGTGGATGAATATAAAATTGAAACGATTAATGGTGATCAAAAGCTCATTAGCCGTTATGACATAGACACCCAAAACAACTCATTATTGATTGACTTTAATCCAGATGCACTTGAAAGCCTAAAACAAGGCAAACAGATTATTTCTCCCGATGCCAGCATCCAAGAATAAGTCAGTATGAGAAATAAAAAAGCACCGAATTTCGGTGCTTTTTTAATGCTTAACTTTTTGAGTCTGTATTATCTTTGACACTATATTTCTTTTTAGACTTACTAAAGCGATGTGCCGGCCATGTCATGGTAAAACGTGCACCACCGAGACTTGGACTCTGATCCACTTTAACGCTACCACCGAACCAATAGGCAATTCGGCTCACAATTGACAAACCTAAACCATAACCACCCGATGCTCGAGTCCGGCTATCATCTAAACGCGCAAAGGCTTCAAAAACACGCTCTCGCTCGTCTTCTGGAATACCGGGCCCGTCATCTTCAACACAAACATAGGCCATACCGCTGTCATTAATGCCACCACTAACCAGCACCTGATGGTCGCCATAACGAACTGCATTACCAACCAAGTTCTGTACCACACGGTGTAAATAACGACGCTCAGCCTCAACCGTTAAGGTTAAAGGAGGAGCATTTAAATGAATTTCTTTCTGGGTTTTTAAGGCTTCCGTCTCAACCACCACCTGATCTAAGACTTCAAACAATACAATGTTTTCAATATCCAGTGATGGTGTGCCCTGCTCTAACTTGGCATAGGTCATGATTTCATCAATTAAGGTATTTAAAGCCTCAATATCTTTATCAATCATATCGACTTGCTGAAGACGATATTCATAATCATCTTCTTCAGCCAACATTTCCATACCAAAACGAATCCGAGCAACAGGCGTACGAAGCTCATGTGATACCGCACGCATCAGCTCACGCTGCGCCTCGATGAGTCGCTGAATATGATCTGACATGCTGTTATAGCTATTGGCTAGACTGGCCATTTCATCCGTGCCGTCGACAGGCAAACGTAGGGTCATGTCACCCGCTTTCATACGGTTTAAACCATAATTGACCTCACGCAGTTTACGCTGCATCGGTACAAGCAAGCCATACACCCCCAAACTCAGCACAAACAGGCTCAACAAGGTAATCCCTGCTGCGAGCTGAAACGGCATCCAGTTGAAAATAGGCACAGGACCCAATACCAAAACCTTGCTCGGTGAACTAGGTAAAGGTGGAGACACAATAGAAATGGTGGTGCCACGCACAGAAGCACTATCACGATATAAGATCACGCTATGATCTAAACGCAAACGACCAATCTGCTCCGACTCTAAAGCCAGATTTTGTACTTCTTCAATTTGCACAGGGTAAGAGAAATGTTTCTGTACTTTTTCCAAGTACTCTTCTTCTTGACCTGGGTAATACACCAAATAATCTAGGATAAAAATCGGGAGTGCTTTCATTTGCAGCTCACCAATTTTATCTACTTTAATATACAGTAAATGTTTCGGATCATCTTTTAGACCAATAATCAGGTAAGCGACTTGCGTTTGCGCATCATAACGCACAGCCGCTTTGCGCTCACTGATCCGCTTTAACTCTGCACGACTCAAATCCACTTTATCGGCTGGGATCATATTAATCGGCAGTTCAAGCAAATCTGAAGCATCTGAAATCCAGTCTGCTTTTTGCTGCGCATTGGTCTGACGGGATACACCTTCACTAATAATAAAGGAAATCCCGTCCGTCAAAGACTCGCGATATTCTTGCACTCGCTGATAGTTAATAATTTGTACAAGCAAATATCCCATGAGGGCAACAATAGCAACCAGCACTACCAGCCCAGCATAGATACGCAAGAATATACTGTGTTTGAACACTAAAAATGTCCCGTTTTAACGAATCAAATAAACGGCTTAAAGACCATTGGTTTCTTTTACAAATAAGTAGCCTTTACTACGTACCGTTTTAATACGTTTTGGATTTTCAGGATCATCACCAATTTTTGGACGAATACGCGAAATACGCACATCAATTGAACGGTCTTGACCGTCATATTCAATACCACGTAAGCGCTCAAAAATGTCTTCGCGAGAAAGAATGCGACCTGCATTTGAAGCCAACAACCACAATAAATCATATTCAGCGCTGGTAAAATCAACCAACTCACCATTTAAAGTCACTGAACGACCACCGTTATCGATCACCAGATCATCAAATTCGATACGCTGTGCAACTTCATCTTCAGGCGCTTTGTCAGTACGACGTAATAAGGCACGAATACGTGCAAGTAAAACACGGGGCTGAACTGGTTTTGCCACATAGTCATCTGCACCCATTTCTAGACCAAGCACTTGATCCATATCTTCGGTACGTGCAGTCAACATCAAAATCGGTTGATGATAATGTGGACGAACTTCACGGCAGATGGTTAAACCATCTGCACCTGGAAGCATCACATCCAACACCACCATATCGGGTTGTTCTGCAATAATACGGCGAATGGCACGGTTACCATCGGGTTCTACCCCAACCTCAAGACCATTACGGATCAGGTACTCTTGAGTTAAGCGAGCTAGGCGCTCATCGTCTTCTACGATTAAAATTTTTGGTAACTTTTCTTCTTGGCTCATGGAGTGCCCCTTTATTTTGACGACTTAACGTATCCTTTAAAATCCAAGGGATACGCTCTGATATATTTTGCAATATACACACGTTTACATTGTAAACAAGATCTTGTTCACCAAACTGATACATCAAAGTAGCATTTTGTTATACATTTTTTCAGCCTCCAAATGAGCGCTTTCTCGCGTTTGCTGTATATCCAACCAAAGCAAAAGAAACGTTTCTTTACAAAATGGCGATTTTTCATACCAAGT
Source organism: Acinetobacter sp. MF4642 (assembly GCF_002018925.1). Taxonomy (NCBI): domain Bacteria; kingdom Pseudomonadati; phylum Pseudomonadota; class Gammaproteobacteria; order Moraxellales; family Moraxellaceae; genus Acinetobacter; species Acinetobacter sp. MF4642. The sequence goes on along the minus strand of NZ_MVON01000027.1, from coordinate 6,237 downwards.
CACTGTTTGAACAGTTTATAACTCACTCATTCGTCTGTTTTGAACTTATCCACAATGTTATCTATAAGCACTTAAACCGAGCTTTGTTATGCTATCGCCTTGTCTAATAAGGCTTAATACAAGAATCATAAAAAAGGGATCTTTTTGAGATCTTTTCGAGACCAGATCGATCAAAATATTTAATAAAATGTCAATATTGATCTACCCTGAATTTTCCCGTATCTTGTGTTCAATTAATTTTTAAACCACTAGGTCTTGTGTTTAAACCTCAAACACTGTGGCATAAAAATTGCCCAGTTCAAACGGTCCATAGACATAAAAATAGATGACAAAATGGAGCTATGCTAGCATGAGCGTATCGAATTCAACCCCTGGTCAAATTCAGGTGATTAAACGCACTGGAGATGTTGCCAGCTTTGACGCAGAAAAAATCTCTGTTGCCATTGGTAAGGCATTTTTGGCTGTTGAAGGCCAACAAAGTGCTGACTCAAGCCGCATCCACGATCGTATTTCTCAACTTACCGAGATGGTATTAAATACGTTCAGTCGCCGCCTACCTTCTGGCGGTACAATTCACATCGAAGAAATCCAAGACCAAGTTGAACTTGCGCTAATGCGTACAGGTGAACAAAAAGTTGCTCGTGCGTATGTCATCTACCGCGATCAACGTGCTGATGCACGTAAACAAGCAGGTGAAAACCATCACCCAACCTTACAAATCACTGACGCCAATGGTCAGCTTCAACCGCTTGACATGCGTAAGCTTGAAGCGACTATAACAAAAGCGGCTGAAGGTTTAGAAGGCATCAATGTTCAAGCAATCATCGATGAAACCATTAAAAACCTTTACAACGGTGTAAAAGCGTCAGATATCGCAACCACGATGATGATGGCAACACGTACACGTATCGAACAAGAACCAAACTATACCTACGTGACGGCTCGCCTACTTCGTGATGAATTGGTCGCGACAGGTTTGACTTTCCTTGGCTTGTCTGAAGACACAGCTGAAGGCGATGCTTTAGAAACTTTCCTAAAGAAAGGTATTGAGCTAGACCTACTTTCACCAGAACTTCTCAACTTTGACCTTGCGAAATTGGCCGCAGCGATTCAACCAGAACGCTCAAACCAATTTACGTACTTAGGTCTACAAACATTATTTGACCGTTACTTCATCCACTCAGATGGCGTGCGTTTCGAATTACCACAATTATTCTTCATGCGTGTTTCGATGGGTCTTTCACTCAACGAAGCAAACCGTGAAGAACGCGCAATCGAGTTCTACAACTTATTGTCGAGCTTCGATTACATGGCGTCTACGCCTACCCTGTTTAACTCAGGTACGCTACGTCCACAGTTATCAAGCTGCTATTTAACGACCATTGATGATGACCTGTATGACATTTATGGCGCTATGCGTGATAACGCAATGCTATCTAAATGGGCAGGCGGTTTAGGTAATGACTGGACGCCAGTTCGTGCCTTGAACTCATATATCAAAGGTACAAACGGTAAGTCACAAGGTGTTGTTCCATTCCTTAAAGTGGCAAACGATACTGCTGTTGCAGTTAACCAAGGTGGTAAGCGTAAAGGTGCTGTGTGTGCATACCTTGAAACTTGGCACTTGGACATCGAAGAGTTCCTAGAGCTACGTAAAAATACTGGTGATGACCGTCGCCGTACGCATGACATGAACACCGCGAACTGGGTTCCTGACTTATTTATGCAACGTGTTTTTGAAGATGCTGAATGGACACTGTTCACGCCGTCTGAAACACCAGATCTACACGACTTAATGGGTGCAGAATTCGCTGAGCGTTATGCACACTATGAAGAAATTGCAAAAGAAACAAACATGTTGCACAAGAAAATCCGTGCAAAAGATTTGTGGCGCAAAATGCTGTCAATGTTGTTTGAAACAGGTCACCCGTGGATCACATTCAAAGACGTATGTAACTTACGTTCACCACAACAACACGTTGGTGTAGTTCACTCTTCTAACTTGTGTACAGAAATCACATTAAATACAAGCAAAGATGAAATTGCGGTATGTAACTTAGGTTCAATCAACCTTGTACAACACGTTCAAGGTGGTGTGTTAGACCGTGAAAAGCTTGCACGTACCGTAAAAACAGCGGTTCGTATGCTCGATAACGTGATCGACATTAACTACTATGCTGTGCCACAAGCGAAAAACTCGAACTTGAAACACCGCCCAGTGGGTATGGGCATCATGGGCTTCCAAGATGCGCTTTATGAAATGCAACTCGCTTATGGTTCTGATGCAGCAGTAGACTTTGCTGATGAATCGATGGAAGTGATCAGCTACTACGCAATTTCAACATCAAGTGATTTGGCTGTTGAACGTGGTACTTATGAGACATTCAAAGGTTCACTATGGGATCAAGGTATCCTGCCAATTGACTCGCTAGACCTTGTTGCAAAAACACGTCCTGAGCGTATGTTTGAAGTTGATCGCACTCAACGTTTGGACTGGGACACTTTACGTGCCAAAGTTCAAAAAGACGGTATGCGTAACTCGAACGTGATGGCCATTGCACCGACTGCAACCATTTCAAACATTTGTGGTGTGTCTCAGTCGATTGAGCCAACATTCCAAAACTTATATGTAAAATCGAACCTATCAGGCGAGTTCACAGTGATCAACCCGTACCTAGTACGTGCGTTGAAAGACCGTGGTCTATGGGACTCTGTGATGGTGAATGATCTGAAACACTTTGAAGGTTCAGTTCAGAAGATTTCTCGTATTCCTGAAGAGCTTAAAGCAATCTTCGCGACGGCATTTGAAGTTGAGCCACGCTGGATTGTGGATGCTGCATCACGTCGTCAAAAATGGATCGATCAAGCGCAGTCTTTAAACCTTTACATCTCTGGTGCAAACGGTAAGAAACTGGACTTGACCTATAAAATGGCTTGGTTACGTGGTTTAAAAACAACGTATTACCTCCGAGCTTTAGGTGCAACTTCTGCTGAGAAATCAACCATTAACACTGGTGCATTGAACGCAGTAAAACCTGCAACTGTAACGGCAGCGCCTGTTGCAGCAGTTACTCAGGAAGTTAAACCAGAAGTGGTTGCTGAAGATGAAGGCTTCGGTCAAGCCGCTCCAGTGCCAATGGCGTGTTCAATTGATAATCCAGACTGTGAGGCTTGTCAGTAATAACCTCCCCTAACCCCTCCTAAAAGGAGGGGAAATCCTCGAAGCAAATGGCGGGATGCTAGCCCCCTTTGCAAGAGGGGGACTTAGAGGGATTCCAAACAATGAAAGAATAAATAAAAAGGAGATATAGACTTTAAAAAAGTAAATTTTAAGCAATAAAAAATGGCCTGACACAAGTGGCAGACCATTGATTTGAAAACCTAAGCTTTCAGAGGTTTTATAAACTCTCTAGAAAGTAGCCAAGGTGATCAGTGTTAAATTTTTGCGGACTTAACGCTGGCTACTTTAGCAAAATTTAGAGAGTGAGTCACGCCTCTGAAAGCATCTTTTACAAAAAGGAGATGCTGATGAGAGTAAGTTGCTCATTGGATAAACCTGTAAGTGTATGTGACTACAGCCGTTTTCGATTTAATCGATGGGAAAAAGTCCGTGCACATTGCAGAAGTTATCCCAATCAAGCTCAGTTAAGCCTGTGGTAAAATTTGAGAGACCAAAAGGTCTCTCAAATCAAAGCTAAATTTAAGGAACTCACCATGCTCCATATGACACATAACTATATGTTAGGTCTTGCGACCTTGGTGATTTCCTTTGTGGTTTTGTTTTATATGCCCATTGCCTACTTTTGGGTAAAAGCAAACCAAAGCAAAAAGCGAAAGCAAAATAAGTCGTGAGAATCACGTTCTATGCACAATTTTAGAACGACGGTTGGCAAAACTTAATTTTGCTTTCACAAATTAAGCGTATAGTAAGACATCTCAGCATAGCGGGATGTCGATAAAAGATATAAAGCAACGTAGAGAGAATTGATATGTCTATCCTAAGTTGGGACGATTTCGAAGATGATTCGCAAAAACCGGCTGCACCTGAACACAAGTCTGCGCCCGTCGAACCGCAAAAAGCGGCTAATCCGCAGATGGTATCTGCTGCAGAGCAACCACAGAAGAATGTGGCAACTGCACAACCCGCTTCAACCCCTCGAAGCCGATCAACAAATTCAGCCGATCCGTTGGCAAGAGCATCTAACGCCTTAGAAAGCTTAGATGTTGCTCCAGGTCTAGAAGAACTAGAAATGGGTGCACAACGTGTACAAGTTGACGACAAAGCGATGATTAACTGTCGTGCGGACTTAAACCAACTTGTACCGTTCAAATACGAATGGGCTTGGCAGAAATATCTAGACGGTTGTGCAAACCACTGGATGCCACAAGAAGTGAACATGAACCATGACATCGCGCTTTGGAAGTCTGAAAATGGCTTAACTGAAGACGAACGTACCATTGTTATGCGCTCTCTTGGTTTCTTCTCGACAGCAGACTCATTGGTTGCAAACAACTTGGTATTGGCGATTTACCGTCACATCACCAACCCTGAATGCCGTCAGTACATTTTGCGTCAAGCGTTTGAAGAAGCAATTCATACTCACGCTTACCAATACTGTATCGAATCTTTAGGTATGGACGAAGGCGAAGTCTTCAACATGTACCGCGAAGTTCCATCAGTTGCGCGTAAAGCAGCTTGGGGCTTGAAATATACGCAGTCTTTAAGTGATCCTACTTTCCAAACTGGTACACCTGAAAACGACCAAATTTTGCTGCGCAACTTGATCGCGTTCTACTGTGTTCTTGAAGGGATCTTCTTCTACTGTGGTTTCAGCCAAATCTTGTCGATGGGCCGTCGTAATAAGATGAATGGTGTTGCTGAGCAATTCCAATACATTTTACGTGATGAGTCGATGCACTTGAACTTTGGTATCGATATGATTAATCAAATCAAGATCGAAAACCCAAGCTTGTGGACTGCTGAATTCCAAGAAGAAATCGTTCAAATGATTCTTGAAGGTACGATGCTTGAAATCGAATATGCACGTGACACTATGCCACGTGGTGTATTGGGTATGAATGCTGCGATGATGGAAGAATACTTGAAATTCATCTGTAACCGTCGTTTAGCACAGTTGGGCTTGCCTGAGCAGTTTGCTGGTGTGAACAACCCATTCCAGTGGATGTCTGAAATGATGGACTTGCGTAAAGAGAAGAACTTCTTCGAAACGCGTGTGACAGATTATCAGACTGGTGGTGCGCTGAGCTGGTAAGGTAAACCGTCACGCGCTGAATGACAGATAATGCGAGATTTTTGACACATATTTCGAGATTGTTACAAATTTAATCAGCTATGCTAAAGCATAAAAAATAGAGCCATTAGGCTCTATTTTTTATTACTTGATTGGAGGCGATAACTTTCGGAATTTCGATATCTTAAAGCCTTCAGGTAATGGTTTAAATTTATCGCTTTCTTGGGTCCAGCGTGTTGACCTACTTTGAAAAGCTCTTAGTTCTTTAATATCAACTGTAGCGGCAACAACAAAATCATTTTCACCTCCTCTTACTCTTGCTAAATCTCGATTAAAGGATTGTTTAGCTGGCACACGAATTCGACTATCACCATATGATCTATTATTTACAAGAATTGTATAAGCATGAACATCAAGAGCTGCTGACTCTATTAATGTAGAGAATGTCTCTAAGTCTTGATTCCAACTAAGTACTGAAAGAGCATCAACCTTTCCTTGGAAACTTATTCTTGATTTGCTATTTTGCAATTCAGAACAAACCATAACTCCAAAATGAAAATTATTATGTATGTATATTGGCTTTTTTAGAACTTTAAATTGACCATTTTCAGTCTTATACTTCGTTCTAGCAAAATCCCATGCTTTTCCGTATACACTAATCAACTCTTTATCTTCACCTACAGCAGGTTCTAATTTAGGTTGCCAAATTTTAGCAAATGCATAATGCCCCAAACGGTTATCAGATAATATTAATAAAGCCTCACTAATTAACTTATCGCTTGCAGTGTGCCTATATTCTGTTCCAGCAATAATACTTATTCCCGCAGTACACAGCCTAGATGAGATTGAACCGTACCAGGTTTGTCGGAGACTCAATATTCTGAGAGACTATTCCGATGACAAAATTAAAATATACCCCTGAAATCAGAGAAAGAGCGGTTCAATTATTGATTGAATCTGAAAAAGATTATCCATCGAATTGGGC
>NZ_MVON01000026.1:0-39746 GCF_002018925.1 Acinetobacter sp. MF4642 | reverse complement strand
CTGGGTATATTGGTTCAATAAAAAGCGTGTACACAGTGCACTGGGTTATGTATCGCCTTTTGAGTTTGAAGCAATGTACTATGATAAGATTAACCCGTTAGGTCAGGTGGCCTAACTTAAATAAAAAAGTCTCCGACAAACCCGGTACGGTTCACCTTTTACTTTTTATACAGCAAAATTTTGAATATCAAGTATATAAAACAAAACCATTACCGCGGCAAAAACTCGCTAAGGTCAAACCTGACTGCTTTGCCATATTAATCGCCATACTGGTTGGAGCTGAAATACACGCCAGCAAGGCGATATTCAGTTGAGCACACTTACGAATCAACTCATAACTGGCGCGGCTGGTCATCACGACAAAACCTTGATTTACATCATAATGATGTTCTGCAATATAACCCAATAGTTTATCTAAAGCATTGTGTCGGCCTACATCCTCAAATAAAGCCACTATTTCTCCCGCTTCAACCCACGCAGCCGCATGTGCACCGCCCGTCATTTGGGTGATTTTCTGTCGGGTATTGAGTTGAGCAATGGCTTGGGGAATTTGAGCCAACCATGACTCAGTAACTTGCGTGGTAATTTGAGGTAAATCCAAATGAAGCTGCTGCAAGCTTTCAATTCCACAGAGCCCACAACCCGTGCGTCCAACCATCATCCGTCGATGTTGTTTGAGCGCCATAAAGGCCCGAGTAGAAATCGTCATTTCGACTTGGATCCCAAATTCCGTTTCGTATATGTCTAAAGAGTAAAGCTCTTTCAAACTCGTCAAAATACCTTCAGACAAGCTAAAACCTTTGGCAAAGACTTCAATATCTGCTGGCGTCGCCATCATTACCGCATGGGAAATCCCATTATAAACCAAGGCAATAGGGTGTTCTTGCACTACAAAATCAGATTGTTCAACAGCTCTATTTTCACTTAAACGCTGAATATCAACAGCTTCATACCCCAGAGAACTCAACTTAGACGCTCGAATATCCATAATAATTTTCCAATCTTCCCTAAACACTAAACCCTTCAATCATGAAAAAAATGACACCTCTAAATCAGGTGCCATTTCAGTATTGAATCACCTAGCCTGCTCGATTCACGATCTGATTGGCATCTTCAGGATCAACCGCTTGTGCCAAGTTGAAATGTTCAGGCGCTTGTCCTGCATGCAAAATCACAGGCACGCTTTTCGAAGCTGGTATTTTTGCGTATTTATCATGGCTACTAAGTGCAACCAATGGATTGGTCTCCGGATAATAGGCTGCGAGGCTACCCCGTGGAATGTTATACGGTACGATACGGAAGCTTTGAACCACACGTTTAACACCATCCGAATAGATACTTTCGATATCCACCCATTGATCTGCAACAAAACCAGCCGCAGCGATATCTCCTGCATTCATAAACAAAACACGGCGCTGACCAAATACACCACGATAACGGTCATCGAGTCCATACAAGGTTGTATTGTATTGGTCATGAGAGCGCGTGGTCATTAGGGTATAGACTTTGGCCCCTGTATATTGTTCAGCGTATTTATTCTCTTTATCGGCATACACTTCAGCCAACGGCGTAATTAAGAACTGTGCCTTGCCTACAGGCGTATTCCACACATGTTGATTGGCAGGATGCTCTAAGTGAAAACCACCCGGCTGATAAACACGTGCATTAAAATCTTGGAATTCATCAAAGACCTCTTCAATCGAATCTCGAATACGATCATAACTTTCTACATACCATTTCCACTTGATATCACTGTCTGGCAAGACGGCTGCTGCCATACGCGCCACAATGTCAGGCTCTGAAAGTAGATTCTTAGAAGCAGGCTCATTACGCCCTGCTGAAAGATGCACATTACTCATAGAATCTTCAACACTCACTGCCTGTGGCCCATGCTGTTGCATATCAATTTCGGTACGGCCCAAACAGGGTAAAAGTAATGCCTCTTTACCACAAACTAAATGGCTACGATTCAACTTCGTTGCAATCTGTACTGTTAAATCACAACGACGTAAGCCTTCTTGTGTATACGGTGTATCTGGAGTGGCAACAGCAAAGTTACCACCTAAACCAATAAAGACTTTTACATCACCTTCATACATCGCCTGAATGGTATCCACCACGCCAAAACCATGTTCACGTGGCGACTTAATGCCGAATACTCGGTCCAGACTATCCAGCAATTTTGGGCTTGGTCGTTCATTGATCCCCATGGTTCGATCGCCCTGCACATTACTGTGCCCACGAATCGGTGCTAAGCCTGCCCCTGGACGACCAATATGCCCTCTTGCCAACATTAAGTTCGCGAGCATATGTACATTCGCAGTCCCGTGCCGATGCTGTGTAATCCCCATGCCCCAACAGAAAATGGCCGTTTTGGCATCCAAATACATTTTAGCTAAAGATTCTAAATGCTCAGGGCTAAGTCCCGTATGTGTATGAATATCGGACCATGCAGTACGATCAATTTCTTCCATCATGGCATCGAAACCAACCGTATTCATCTCAATAAAAGATCGGTCAAAAACGCTCTTTTTCCCAGCTGCCAGTGTTTGAATGTCCCATTCACGTAAATGTTTCAGCATTCCGAACATGAGTGCATAATCACCACCCACGTTGGGTTGGAAATAATAACGACTAATGGTTGTACTGCCATTGGTCATCATCTCAACAGGTGCTTGCGGATCTTGGAAACGTTCTAAACCACGTTCTTTTAAGGGATTAATGGCAACAATATTGCCACCACGCCGTGAAACTTCTCGTAAAGTCCCCAACATCCGCGGATGGTTGGTGCCCGGATTATGCCCAAAACTGAAAATCGCATCGGCTATATCAAAATCTTCTAAAGTCACCGTTCCCTTACCCAAACCAATTGAGTCACGTAAGCCAACACTGGTGGTCTCATGACACATATTGGAACAGTCTGGAAAATTATTGGTACCAAAAGAGCGGACAAAGAGTTGATACAGAAATGCTGCTTCATTACTGGCACGACCCGAAGTATAAAATGCCGCTTGATCTGGATGATCCAAGGCATGTAAATGTTTTGCAATTAAGGCAAAAGCATCGTCCCACGAGATAGGCACATATTTATCGGTCGCGCTGTCATAGCGCATTGGGTCAGTTAGACGACCTGAATCTTCAAGCAAGAAATCACTTTGTTCAGACAGCCAACTGACCGTATGGGTCGCAAAAAATTCAGGTGTAACACGTTTTGAAGTGGCTTCAAAGGCAACGGCTTTTGCACCGTTTTCACAAAAGTTAAAGGCATGTGCATCTTTCTTTTCAGGCCATGCACATCCTGGGCAGTCAAAACCCGTGGGTTGGTTAATATTGAGAAGCGTAATCGCACCTTTTTTGAAAACTTCCTGTCTTTTCAAGTTTCTTGCAACACTTAATAATGCGCCCCAACCACCCGCAGGATTGTTATAAGGCTCTATTCGTGCATAGCTGGTTTCTTCATCGTCATGCTTTTTATCTTCAGTGTTTTCCATCTCACCGCCCTCAATATTTATCTTCGGTAAAAAGTTCTGCAATGATCAATTCACTGTTCGCTTTGCTCATTCTTGCAAGCGATTTGGATTGCTCATCCCTTTTTTATTGCTCTTTTCTTATTCATCATGTCTACGTTTCTTGGCAAAATTCCAAAAACACTTCTGATCAAAAATATCACCCTTTTGATATGCAATTTCAATAGATGAATTATTACAAAAGGCAAAGACTTGATGGATCGTGTTCGAGGAACACCAACTCATTTTTTGAAAATGAATGAACTAAGCGACTTCAATACTCCCTTTGATCTTTAAAATAAAACATTTCATACTCTCGTTTATAAAAACTAAATCGTATGTAAATACGAGGTGGAGCGACTATGGACGGTTCGATGACTACACGCTTAGAACATAGGTCAGCACAACTGATCGATCAATTTGGCCGTCATAAACATAAACTCCGAATCTCACTGACAGATCGTTGTAACTTTCGTTGTAGTTATTGCATGCCCGATAGGCCGGAATGGTTGGCCAAAAAAGACATCTTAAGCTTTGAAGAGCTTTTAACCTTTTGTGAAATGATGGTCAGTTTAGGCATTCGGCACATTCGCTTAACAGGTGGAGAGCCTTTGATGCGTCAAGGCGTAGTCAATTTTATTGATGCTTTGAATCGGCTCAAGCCACACGGTTTAGAACGTATTTCCATGACCAGTAATGCGTTCTATTAAAACAAGTATGCACGAGCACTAAAAGAAACAGGACTAGATGATCTTAATATCAGCCTCGATAGCATTCATGCAGACACGTTTATGAACATGACTAAACGTCCGATAGCACCAGTGCTCGAAGGCATCGCAGCAGCTCAACAAGCCAATCTGCCGATAAAATTGAACTGTGTTTTAGTCGCAGGACAAAATGATCATGAAGTGCTTGAACTGACTCAATGGGCTTATCAACAGAAGATCGCATTACGCTTTATTGAATATATGCCCTTAGATCAACCTGAGCACTGGCAGCCTCAAAAAGTCATCACTGAAGATGACATTATCCAAACTCTTAAGCCTCATTTTCAGATTCAGAAACAAGCCAGACAACATGACCCTGCAACCATTTATCTGCTTAATGATCAGTACACATTAGGCATTATTTCCACCATCAGCAAACCATTCTGTCAAAGCTGTAACCGTTTACGTATCACTGCAACGGGAGAGCTTTTTACCTGTTTATTTGCCAATAAGGGAACACCGCTGCGTCATTTACTTCAACAAAAAGATCCCGCTTTATTACAAGCCCAGATTCTCAATGCTGTGTGGCATAAAAAAGCCGGGTTTATTGAACATCAACATGCCCCAACACGCAAAATCAGTATGCATGCCATAGGGGGTTAATCAACTGGTTAATTTTGAGTTTGTCAGTCATTCGACTGTATCCGCTTTTATTTTTGTGTTATCTAAATACGTCATAAACTTTTTCTCTTGATCGAACAGTTTCACGTTAAATCAACACTTCAATGTTTCGGAATACTTTATGAAAAACGTTGGCATGAAGCCAGAAAGCTATCGCGTTGCAACTGCAAGCTCCGAACTGCTTGCCCCTGCACATTGTTTACAACTTCTTGCCGACGGCAATACCGAAAAAGGTGATGCTCTCAAAACAGCCCGCATTGCTGGGATTTTAGCCGCAAAACGTACCGATGAACTGATTCCGCTGTGTCACCCCCTGCCTATTTACCGTGCCGATGTCGATTTTGAACTGCTTGTCGACCGTGTGGTTATTCGTGCAACCGTTGAAACGATTGGGCCAACAGGTGTAGAAATGGAAGCGTTGACCGCTGCCAGTATTGCGGCCCTCACCATTTACGACATGCTCAAACCCCATTGCGAACCGCATGAGTTGATCATTCAGCAATGTAAACTCGATCTGAAAAAAGGTGGAAAATCACACTTTAAACGTCATTTGCGTCAGCCTGTTTCTGCGGCAGTATTGGTTCTATCAGATACCGTTGCCGCAGGTCGTAAACCCGATACTGCTGGCCGCTCCGTCGTCGAGACCTTAACCGAAGCTGGTTTTGATCCAATTCATTATCAAATTTTACCTGACGAAGCCGATCAGTTAAAAGCATTGGTCTTAGAGCTCACTCAATCTTATGCCTGCATTATTACGGTAGGCGGAACAGGCATCGGCAAACGTGACATTACAGTAGACACACTTGAGCCTTTACTTGAACGTGAGCTCAATGGCCTGATGGAAGCCGCACGTGCTTTCGGACAAAAACGTACCCCTTATGCTGCGATGTCACGTGGCGTTGCAGGTTTTATCGACCGTTCATTGGTGATTACCCTTCCGGGCAGCCGTGGTGGTGCAAGTGAATCTATGGCAGCCATTTTACCTGCTTTGGTCCATATTTTTGATGTCTGCCGTGATCTACCCCATCCGGGAGGTTATGAATGAGTTGCTCTGGCGTTGGTTTAATTACACTCGATCAAGCTCTTGAACACTATAGCACCGTCCAAACATTGCCTGTTGTTACTATGCCTTTAGTACAAGCACATCGATATGTTTTAGCGGCAGATGTTTTATCAACAGTTGCCTTGCCTCTATTTACCCAAAGTGCGGTTGACGGCTATGCGCTGCGCTCTGAAGACTTGCAAGCAGGAATTACTCGCTTTGAATTGGTTGGTGAAATTCGTGCAGGTATTGAAGAACATATTGAAATTCAAACAGGACAAACCGTTCGTATTTTTACTGGGGGCAAGCTGCCAAACTCAGCAGATACTGTGGCTCGACAGGAAATTATCACGCGTGGCCATAAACAAGCGACTCTAACTCAAGCTTTGGACAAAGGCGCAGACATTCGCTATCAAGGTGAGGAGTTATCCATCGGAACAACACTTGCACAGCAAGGCCAGCGTTTAGGCAGCGGTTTAATTGCAGCACTCAGTATGGCGGGGGTTCAGCATGTCGAGGTTTATCGCCAACCTAAAATTGCAGTGCTTATTACCGGTGATGAAGTCAGTACGCAACTGGACAATCAATCTAAAGTGTTCGATGCCAATGCGCCAATGATCCGTACTTGGCTTAAAGAACAGGGTTTTGCTGAAGTGCATTTAGAGCATGTGATTGATGATGAGAAGATACTCACACAAGCGCTCTCGAATGTCATGAATCATTATGATGTAGTCATTACTACAGGCGGTGTTTCGGTAGGCGATTATGACTTGATTCGACCTGTTTCAATGGCTTTAGGTGCCAAAGAGATTTTCTGGCAAGTTGCACAAAAACCGGGTAAACCACTATATTTTGCTGAATATCAGACAGACTATCATCATTCTTATTTGATTGGTTTGCCTGGGAACCCTGCTGCTGTGCTCACCTGTCTTGCTGTACATGTATCGACATTATTGGCGGCTTTACAGGGGGTTACGTCTCCTGCACCCGCGTGGAAAAAAGCTCGCTTCAACGACAGCATTAAACAAGACAGCCGTGAGCAACTGGTTCGCATGGTATTAGATGTGAACGAGTTTGGACAATTAACCGTTTCCAAACTCGGCAAACAACAATCCCACATGCTCAGTAACTTAAATCGAGCCAATAGTATAGTTCGAGTCCCTGCTCGATCTGATGCCCCTGTAACATTGGACTATGTCGATTTCATCTCGATCTAAGAACATAGATTGGATAGTGAGCCAAACCAAATGCTTTTTTGCAAACGGTCTAAGGCTGCGACAGCTTTGTCGTAGACCGTACATCTCAATATTGAACGATCATTATTGATATCCTTACACACGGATGTTAGGTCAAAATCATGCAAAACTACCCAGCAACAGCACTGGTAATTTTAGCGGGTGGTAAAGCCACACGAATGAATGGGGTCAATAAGCTTTTGCAAAGATTTGACCATGAAGTGCAGTTGTTAAAAATAATTAATGCCTTTCAAGGCTACGTACAGGAAATAAGGATCAATAGTCATCGCGATTATGCGCAATATAGTGAGTTAATTCCTGATATTCGCTGCTTCAAAGATAATAGTGCTGGTTTTTTAGGGCCTTTAATCGGTATGCAAACGGCATGATCATATGTGCGAGCTGATTATATTTTATTTATTCCGTGTGATATTACCAACATTCCACAGGATATATTGCCGCGCCTACATCACACATTAGAACAACATCCTCGCTCTTCTGTTGTCTACCTGAATATCAATGGACAAGCGCTCTACCCTTTTTGTTTGTTAAAACGCAGTAGCCTAGAAACCTTAAATAAACATTTGCACCAACAACAGTTCAGCTTAAAACACTGTTTCAACGATCTGTCGCCACAAACTTTAGATATTCAAAATGCACATTTGACTTACCACAGCCTCAATTCATTTGAAGAAGTGCACGATTACCAAAATTCATTAGACTCTTAGTCCAGTCATATCATTCAAACCGTTCTGTCATAGATAGAAATAGCCACATCTATAAGAAAAATGGCGTTTTATTTATCTGTACAAACTGACTTTTCTATTTTAGTGATCAAATTGAATAATGCTAAAGTGAATCAATTAAGTATTCAATAAACCGAAGACAACAAACTATTTTTAAACCCGTTTTGACAGAGGCGACATGCAGGACATTCATATCAAAATCGAGGCTTATGGTGCAATTGAAAAGCATCTCCCTGCTGAACTCCGCCTGAGTTGTGCATCGAACAGTCTAATTACAGATGTACTCAATCAAATAAAAATACGTTATCCATCTGCTTCTGACCTGCTGGAACGCTGTGCTTGTGCGATTGGTGAAGATATTATGGCACGTCAAAGTCGATTAGCACAAGATAGCACCTTGGTGTTACTTTCACCCGTTGCTGGAGGCTAAGATGTTAGAGTTTGCTCGTATTCAAAATACTGCTCTTAATTTAGAGGATTTTGACAGCATTCAAGCATTTCCAGAGTGCAGTGGAACAGCTATTTTTATTGGTACGGTTCGAAACCATCATGAAGGACGCGCGGTTCAGGCACTGAAATATACATCTTATGCACCTGTTGCCGAAAAGATGATTCGAACGATTGAACAAGAGATACAAGAAAAATATGCGCTTCGCTATGTTCGGGTTGTACATCGGATTGGTACATTAGACATTGGCGATAAAGCCATTATTGCCATTGCATATGCTCCACATCGCTGAGAAGTATTTCAGGCCTGTGAAGAAGTGGTTGAGCGTGTTAAACATGAAGTGCCAGTTTGGAAAGAAGAGTTTTATACCGATGGAAGCAGCCAATATGTTGCAGGCTGCTGTATTCGCCAAGACTATGATGAAAAGCATGAACAACACCATCATCACTAGAAATACTTGCATCCATTGATGCTAAAAAGCAATGAAACTCTTTAAACGAAAATAATGGGAAATCATCTATCGCAATCTTCAAGTTTAGTTTTCCCAGTCAGTCCAAAGCCCTCTTCTACTTTGGGCTTTGAACTCGGATGGCGTTATTACGGCTTGATATTATGAAGCACTTTTTGATTTATAGCCGACGAGCATCTTTTCTTTCAACTTTTCAATATCTTCATCCGATAAGCCCAAACCTTCTGTCGCATACTTATCAATACTGCCATACACTTTGATGACTTCATCGAATTGTGCTTTAAAGAATTCTTCACGCACATCAAGAACTGGTCGATATATATTAGCGGCTGCTTCACCTTGGGTGTTGACCATATATTGATACGTCGCATTGACACGGTCTGCGGTATACGCATTTGTTAAAAGATAATCTTGTAAGACATCGTCATACTTCATACCGACCAATAACTGAATCACAGCGGTAACCCATCCCGTACGATCCTTGCCTGCTGTGCAATGATAAAGCTGAACACCATCTGTATAAATTAAACTATTAATCACTACTCCGAAACGTAATTGAGTGCCTTTATCATGCGCAGCCATATTCGCCATTGAGCTATTAAAAAAATTGATCATATCTTCAGCTGTAGCAATTCCTTTCGGTACATCACTCTCTTTTGAACCAGCAATATTTACCATCATAATATTAGTATCGGGACTTAAAATATCTGGGCTTTTTTCTCTTTCAGAATTGGTTCTCAGATCATAGACGGTCTTAATTTCCAATGTTTTAAAGGTTTCTAAGTCTGTTTCATTTAATGGCAAATAGTTCGATCGATAAATCACGCCTCGTCTTAATTTCAAACCATCAGCGTTAACATAATTGCTTGAAATGCTATTTCCTGCAATATCACGAAAGTTGTCTGCTGTTTCAATTGTAGGTGTATCTGCCAAATATAAACTCGGATCATCCGTAGTATTTGCCGGATTATCAACGACGGTGTTATTAGCATTGTTTGATGAGTTTGAATAACGACTTTCCTCACCACATCCTGTAAGGATAAGCGTTCCTACAAGTAATGGGAAAAATAAACTTTTTTTAAGACAAGAAACTAAAAGGCTTTGTTTAGTACTGACGTCCATGGTCTTTTACACATCTGATTTACGGAAGTCGTATTATTGTTAGAGCACATTACATTTACATGAATAATCAAGAATAAAACATAAGCCAATATATTAATTTTTATAGTATTTATCTCAAAATAAAATCACATTAGTGACATAAATCACAATTTAATACACATCAACCCGCGTAAGTGACTGGATGGAATACTTTAATCATTTTGTCATTTTTTATGATAATCAAATGCTGCGCCGAACACGATTTGTTATAGCTAGACCAGTACTAAGCACATTGTCTTATCAGTTCATGTAATTGCATCAATCGATACTAAAATTTTGCCCATATCTAAAAATACACGGGCTTCCATATGCTAACGCATGCACTAAATTTTTAATATTTTGCCTTGGAAAATAAAATTTTCTAAGCTTTAAGCGTACAAAAACTGATTCAAACCAATTACTTGTTCTATATAAATTCGATCAATTTACGTCATATACGGTAACAGAGTCGCCATGATTAGTTACAACACTTAGATTTATTGCAAATAGCTAGTGTCGTCATAGAGCAACAATAAACATTTAAATTGTTGCAAGAAATATAACGAAGGTAGCTTTGAGTGAAATGAAAATAGAGCTTAAAACTGTATTTTTAATATAGCTTCAGAAAGGAAAATAAAAAAAATGGTGCGCTCAGCGGGACTCGAACCCACGCCACAGGCTTCGGAGACCTGTACTCTATCCAGTTGAGCTATGAGCGCGCGAGCACATCATATCAAAAAAAATCACAAGGTAAAGCATCTATATAGCTTAGAGTGATTTTCCTGCTTATGCTTTATACAATGTTCCATATCTGCAACACAGAATTGCGAGTAGATTACTTGGTTTATTAGGCATAATCGCTCACAATAGTGCCACTATTAATCATTCGAGAATTTCATGACTGATGCATTGACGTTAAGAGATTTGTCCAAAACCTATAAAAATGGGTTTCAGGCTTTAAAAGGCATCGATTTAACTGTTCCTGAAGGCGAGTTCTATGCCCTTCTTGGACCAAATGGTGCAGGCAAATCTACAACGATTGGTATTATCAGCTCATTGACCAAGAAAACCTCAGGCACTGTCGAAATTTTTGGACATAATCTCGATACACACCCCTCTCAAGCCAAACAGTGCTTAGGAGTTGTACCTCAAGAGTTTAACTTCGGTCAGTTTGAAAAAACCTTCGATATCTTAGTCACACAAGCGGGCTATTATGGTATTCCTAAAAAAATTGCGGAAGTTCGTGCCGAAGAATATTTAGAAAAACTCGGCTTATGGGAAAAACGCGGTGTTCAAGCCCGTATGCTTTCAGGTGGTATGAAACGTCGCCTGATGATTGCCCGTGCCATGATGCATGAACCGAAACTCCTTATTTTAGATGAACCCACAGCAGGGGTTGATATTGAGCTGCGGCGTTCAATGTGGGACTTCCTCACAGAAATGAACAATAAAGGCACATCGATCATTTTAACCACACACTATTTAGAAGAAGCGGAAATGCTGTGTCGTCGAATTGCCATTATTGACCGTGGTGTCATTAAAGAAGACACCAGCATGAAAAATTTCCTCAATCAGCTCAATGAAGAAACCTTTATTTTTGATTTGGCCGCACCGATTGAACCGATTCATATCGACATCATTGGGGTTCGTTTCCATTTAGTCGATGCCGTGACTTTAGAAGTGACTATGGATAGAGCACATACCCTCAATGACTTATTTCAATTGCTCGAATCGCAAGGAATCCAAGTCCGCAGTATGCGAAACAAATCCAACCGTTTAGAAGAACTGTTTGTGAAGATGGTCGAAAAAAATCTCGAAGGAACTACGCCATGAACTTAAATCAACTTAGCGTAGCTTTATATACTCTAGTACATAAAGAAATTCGCCGCTTTATGCGCATCTGGCCGCAAACCTTGCTTCCACCTGCCATTACCATGAGTTTGTACTTTGTGATATTTGGCAATTTGGTCGGTTCTCGTATTGGCGAGATGGGCGGTTTTAGCTATATGCAGTTCATCGTACCTGGACTGATTATGATGGCGGTGATTACCAACAGTTATGCTAACGTTTCTTCGAGCTTTTTTAGTGCCAAATTTCAAAAAAGTATTGAAGAGCTAATCATGAGTCCTGTACCTTTGCATGCCATTTTATGGGGCTTTGTCTTAGGTGGTGTCTGTCGCGGGGTCTTGGTCGGTATTATTGTGACAGCTATGAGTTTATTTTTTACTGACCTTTATATTACCAATTGGTTTGTTACGATTTACACCGTCTTGGTCACCTCGTTCTTATTTTCACTGGGTGGTTTTATCAATGCGGTGTATGCGAAATCTTTTGATGACATCTCCATCATCCCAACCTTTGTGCTGACGCCTTTAACTTATTTAGGTGGCGTATTTTATGCCATTTCAGCACTCAGCCCTTTTTGGCAAAATTTATCGTTGATCAATCCAATTGTATATATGGTCAATGCTTTTCGTTTCGGCATCTTAGGTCATAGCGATGTTAACGTCATCGTCTCCCTGTCTGTTATGACCATATGCTGTGCAGTGCTTTATGGCATTGCTTACTATTTACTTTCTCGTGGTTCAGGAATGCGTGAATAATGAGTGTAGAACATTCTCTTTTGGGTAAAGACACCAATTACCCTACAACTTATCAACCCGATATTCTTTTTCCTATAGCCCGTGCTACAGCACGTGAGCAATATGCGCATGTTGAAGGTATTCAACAAGGTAAAGACTGGTGGCATGTTTTTGAAATTTCTTGGTTAAATCACCATGGTATTCCGCAAGTTGCGATTGGTCGCATCAGTCTGCCTGCCAGCTCGCCCAACCTCATTGAGTCAAAGTCATTAAAACTCTACTTTAATAGCATGAACTTTACTCAGTTTGAGTCTAAAGCTGTGTTTAAAGAAACAGTCGAACAGGATTTATCGGCTGCCGCTGGCGCAGATGTGAATATTGATCTTTTTCATGTCGATGATGTGGAAATTAGTCAACCTGAAGGTATCTGTATAGATGAACTGACTCCGACCCAATTGGAAAATCATCCCAATGCAAATCTGTTGGCATTAGATGATACTGCGGAAGATGTTGAAGTACAGATTTACTCGCATTTACTCAGAAGTAACTGTCCAGTCACTGGACAACCTGATTGGGGCACGGTATTTATCCGATATAAAGGTAAAAAGCCTTGTTATAACAGCATACTGGCTTATATTATCTCTTATCGTCAGCACAACGGTTTTCACGAACAATGTGTGGAACAAATATTTGCCGATATTTGGCAAAATTTGAAACCTGAAAAGCTGATGGTGTACGCAGCTTATACACGCCGTGGTGGTTTAGACATTAACCCTTGTCGTGTGTCAGATGTGTCATGGATGCCCCGCCCAATTCGATTGGCGCGACAATAAAATAAAGAACATTGAGGTTAATACACGATGCCATTTTTTGGTTTTATTCCATCGACTGAACTTTTACAGACTATTCAAACTGCTCAGCAGAAGAAAGGCTCAAGTGAACCTTTATATCCACTTCGAGACAAAACAGCACTCCTCATCAATGATGAAATTATTGACGCCATTTTGACTGAGTTAGTACGTCGTTTCCCACCGAGTGATAAACGAGACACAGCCGAGAAACTGGCTGGCTATATTAAGTCAACAGTTGCGGTTCTGTTGAAGCAGCTTTTAGGCAAATCATCGAATGATGTGGTTCAAGCATCGATTCAGTTTTCTGAAAAAAGCTTGTTTAAAGATGCTGAAGGTCAGTTCCGTGTGGGTGAAGCTTTAGATGCAAACTTAGTGACCAGCCTCAAATATAACTATGCTGAAATTAAAGCAGGCAATGAAGTAGATAAAGCCGCGTTAACCGAACTGTATAAACAGTTTGCTGAAGCGACTGTACGCCACTTCATGAATGACTTTAATAAAACCCTCGATTTGGGCATGATTAAGCGTAAAGCGGCCGATATCGGTTCTGCAGCTGTCATTAAAGCAGTGCATATTGCTGCCAATAAAATCATCCCAAATTTAACCAAAGATGAACTTTTAGCTTTAGCTGAATATCACGACACCTTATTTCATGCTTAAGTACTAAAAGTCTTCGAGACTTTTCAGACCAAAATGACTCTACTTGTGTAGGGTCATTTTGGTTTCTAAGCTGTGATTTCTTGCTCTTTATATAAAGTCCATATATAAGCTGAGACCAGATCTTTTTGTCATTGTCACTAGACCCTAAACACTACAATTTTAATTGCCTCTATATAAGGAAGCCTTTTTATATCAGTTAGTAAAACTTGACTTATATAGTCACGTAAATACTCTGCCTGAAAATCTGCGCCATTTTGAATAATCTGTCCTTTATATAGGCTGAGTTTGTCTTTTTTTGTATACCTATTTGCCCGCTTCAGTACAGACAATGTTATCTTAAAGCCTATTCACGCTAGACTCCGTTCACAAGAATTTCGACATAACAGAAACGCGAACTATGGGCATTCCCCTATTCGCTTTGCTCCACTGCCAATAACGACTCTGGAAATTAGACTTCTATGTTAAATTTAAACTTTTATAACAAAGTTAAACGTTTACCTTTATTGATTGGCACTTTGTCGATCACCAGTTTTTGCCAAGCCAACGATTTCGCTTCTCATCCTGACTATTTCAGCTTTAAACAAAAAACCATGCAGAATTATGGTCTGTCTGCTGAGCAAGTCGATTGGGCGATGAGTGGTTCTAAAAATGTACCCAACATCATCAACATTATGAACCGTCCTGGTGAAAGTAAACCGTGGTACGAATATAAAACCAACTTTATGGCAGAAAGCACCATTCAACGTGGTGTCCGTTTTAAAGCACAGTACGCAGATACTTTAAACCGTGCCGAACAACAATTTGGTGTACCGCAGTCGGTCATTCTCGGTATTTTAGGGGTAGAAACGGGTTTTGGGACGAACAAAGGTAATTTTGTCACCCGTGATGCCTTAGCCACTTTAGGTTTTGGTTACGAACGTCGTAAGCAATATTTCCAAGATGAACTCAGTGCCTTAATCGCATGGAGTTATAAAGATGGCGTGCCAACCAACTCAGTTGTAGGTTCGTATGCAGGTGCGGTTGGCTACCCACAATTTATGCCAAGCAATATTCCAAAGTTTGGGGTGGATTATGACGGCAATGGTCATGTCGATTTACGAAATTCAGCAGTCGATGCGATTGGTTCAATTGCCAACTATTTAGCAAATCATGGCTGGCAACGTAATCAGCCAATTGGATTCGCAGCACGCTATAGTGGCTCGAATCCTGAAGCGGTCATTGCCAAAGATTTAACTTTACCGACACCTTATGGCGTTTTAAAAAATCAGGGCATTCAACCGACCAATCCGATTGTCAAAATCGATGATTTAGATATGGTGAATGTGATCCAACTACAGGAAAATTATGGGCAAAGTTATTACATCACTTACCCTAACTTTCAGGTGATTACGACCTATAACAAGAGCCGTATGTATGCGACTGCAGTGTGGCAATTAGGGGCTGAAATTGCTAGCCGATAGGGCTAGCTTTTTACTCAAGCTTGAGATGTCAATAAAAAAATATTTAAAAATGATGTAAATTTCGGCATTTTTCACACCTTGTTACAATATTGATTATTTTTTAATCAAAAAATGTTCGGTTTATGTAGTTTTTATCGTTATTTTAATTAAACACTAGACATGCTTATGACTGCATGAATATTATCCATTTCGTCAAATGTTGTTGCAAAAGTGAATTAACAGGCAAGTTTTTTTATCTTTCAACCACTTAGTTTAAAGATAAAAGTATTGTCTTTTGGAGTTTATAAATGCAGTCTTCACTTAAATATATACTGGCCATTGCCTCGACCATCGCGCTGAGCCAATCGCAAGCAGAGATGGTTCAGTCATCATTTACCAATGATAACGATAACTCTCGCCTAGCTGCGCGTGTCTTGAATAAAGATGCTCAAGGCTTCAACTCACACTTCTCAAATTTAAATAGCCTTTCAATCACTGAACGTTCAGGCGATAAGATTCGTCGCGAAACAATCGCTGCAAAAATTGAGATCCCTGAAGAAGAGCCTTCAGTGATTGAAAAGTTAAATACTGTTGCATCAAATACAGTACGTAAGTTTAGTCAAACGGGCATGGCGTCTTGGTATGGTCGTCAGTTCCACGGTCGTAAAACAGCAAGTGGTGAAACATTCGATATGAATGCATTAACTGCAGCTCATCGTAGCTTGCCACTAAACTGCTTTATTCGTGTAACGAATAAAACCAATGGTAAAAGTGTTGTGGTTAAAGTAAATGACCGCGGCCCATTCCACGGTAACCGCGTGCTTGATCTTTCTTATGGTGCTGCTAAGCAACTGGGTATTACCAATGCAGGTACTGCGAAAGTCAGCATTGAACGTATTGATGGACCAAACTCTTAAGATTCTTTCCTACAGCACGCATTTGACAGCAAATGCCACAGTAATGTGGCTTTTTTATTGTCCTATCTTTGCCTAATGTTTTACACAATCGTAAACAGCTCGATCTCCATCATTTGATCTCTACCAGATGCTTAGTTTGTATAAGATGCGAAATCTAATCGATCCGATTTTTTGAAGTGAGTGCGCTCACATTTTTACAGCGGTGGAAGACTAGCAGAATTAAATATTTTCTCGGCTCATTCTTATCTGATCAAAGCCAATTTTTCTACCCACCCTGAACTGTAGTTTTAAGCATTCGTCAAATTCAAATGATTTTATGAATTACCTAGTAAATTAAGCGCCATTTTTGCGATATTAGATTCACTATTGCCCTGCTTGTTTTATATAATTGACTCAATTCTATGGACCAAAACTAAAAAGAAAACCTTCTTATTTCTTCAAAGTTCTCAAACCCCGCCTCATTTGCTCTATTTTCAACTTTTTTAGTTACCCAATCAAAGCTACGCCAATTTGATAGACATAGAAAAAATCGCAAATGGTGAGCATTTAGAGCAACACAAATTTAAAAGCAATGAAAAAGATCGGGCTCTCACACTTTTTTATCCTTTTTTCGGTATTTTATGGGCCTATTTGCTGATGAAATGCTAGAAATCGAATAACAGACTCAGACCGTAAAAAAAACCTAAACTCAGCAAAATACTAAGCAATAATTTTCTCGTCAAAAGAGTGACTAACAGCGTAAAAATTGCCCCATAAAAATAGCTATTTTCAAATATCCCTTTCCAGTGTCCACCTTCAAAAAAAACCAGTGGCAAACAAATCGAAACCATAAGGCAAGGCGCCGCATATTTCAGCATGCGTGTCGCAAATTTAGGCAGGCGAATTTGAGTTTTAGGCTCTAAAAATAAATACCGATTAAAAAAAGTCACACAGGTCAAACTCAAAACAAATAACCAGGTCATGTTTTAGTCCTCCGCTTGATCAAAAAACGCAGCAACCCACATACCACTAAACCCAGCCAGCAAAATAGCTGATCCGAGTTCTAACCAACTCAAAATCAACACCATGATCGACGAACTCACCACGCCATAAATTGCAGCTTTATTTTGAATCAGCATCACTGCCATAACCAAGAACACCACCACAATTGAAAATTCTAAGTGGAGAGTTGAAAGATCAGGTACTTTATTTGCAAGCAAAATACCCATTAGACTAAACAACACCCAACTGACATAAAAGCTGAATCCTGCACCCAACATATAGGCATAAGACGGCTTTTCCTTCAGCATCGCGGTGGCGTAGAGTTCATCGGTCAGCAAAAAGCCGATGCTCAGTCTTCTTTTGAGTGACCATGGCTTCACCTCCTCTCTTAAACTCAGTGCATAAATAAAGTGCTGACTGGTTAGAAAAAATACGGTGATCAGAATACTCAGTAAAGATGCACCCGTCATGAGCATACTCAAACTGACTAATTGTGCCGCACCTGCAAACACTAACGCTGACATGCCTACAGCTTGCATGACACTCAGGCCCGCATTAATCGCTGCTGAGCCTGCCAATATTCCCCATGGAATAACGGCGACTGAAAGCGGTAACATATCCTGTACGCCACGGAAAAAACCTAAACTTTTCTGTTGGATCAATTGCGACTGCACAGCAGACTCCATTTTTCAATTCATTGGAGTCAATATGCGGCATGGCTTAAATGGCTTTCTTGTATGAAATTGCTGTTATTTTAAATTTTATGTGCCAGATATTGCGCAGGCGTACAGCCCAAAGACTTTTTAAAATGACGAGTGTAATGGCTTTGATCAGAGAAACCACAGAGTTGTGCGACTGTCGCAATCTCGCAGCCTTGTTTAAGTAAATATAAAGATTTACGTAATCGAAACTGTACCAACCATGCATGAGGTGGAAGTCCAGTAAACTTTTTAAATTGACGTAGTAAATGCCATGGGCTCATCCCGACGACAGCGGCGAGCTCAGCCAGTTGATGCTCTCTTTCAGGTTCCGCAGCAAGTAGTTCTTGTACCAAGACTACTTTACGCTGTGCTTCAGGCAAGTCTTTTAATATTTTTTTAGATTGATTATAACGGCTTAATAAATAAGCCAAAGTTGATATATATAAACTCTGTTTAAACAGTGTATTTTTTGGTTGTAACAACAAATCGAATAGCAAATTCAATTGTTCGGCTAACCCTTCATCATGAACTACAGCTTGCGGAAACCACGGCATAGTGCCGGCTTCATGAAAAAAATCTTGACTCACTTCTTGAATCATTTCAGGGGTCGGATAAATTGCCCGATAACACCAACCAGTTTCAACAGCAGAAGAACCCGTATGTACCTCATCAGCATTCACTAAAATAATGTCGCCTTGCGGTGCAATATGCTGATTTCCTGTGCGCAAAAAGGACTGTGCACCTTCATCAATTAAACCAATACAATAGCCTTCATGGGTATGTTTTGAAAACTGCGTATGCTGATAGGAGGCTTTTAACATTTCAAGACCATCAAGTTCTTGAACATGATGGTAATTTACAAATTCACTGGGTCTGATTTCGTGCATGAGTTGGCCTCTCCTGAACACTCAGCATACTGCGATTCAGCAAAACGAATAGAACAAAATTGCTCTACTACTGATAGGTTTTCCCTTGGTGTTTTAACCAACCACCTTCATGGCGCTGTTGTGGATCGTGATGTGTCCAGTGGATCACCCCGCCTTTTTCACTATATTCGTATTCACCATTGAAACCAACGGTATCGCCTTTTTGTAAGCGTTCAATACGGGGTGCCAAATCAATATTATGTGCAACCAAAACCGTCATTGCATTAGGGAGTTCTACAATAAATTTTTGATGACGAGAACCATCATTATCATCCTTAAGCACAGCCACAACACGCCCTTGTGATTGAACTTGAATATTACTTTTCCGGCTTTGAAACGCTTGGGCAATTTTTGTTGTGCCATCAAGCACCTGATTTTGCGGTTTACTGGTCTGTGTAGTGGGTTCTACCGCGACTGATGGTGTCGATGTTTGTAATTGATTTTCTTGAAGATCGATTCCGAAATATGCAGCAATCAAAAGTACGATCACCGCACCAATACTCAGGTTGGTTTTGTTGGCCACTTATCTACCTCCTCGTTTTATTTTTATTAATTGTATAAAAAAAGCCCCAAAGGGGCTTTTTTTACTCAAAATAATTTTTCAATTATTTTGCAGCAGCTTGAGCAGCAGCAACTTCTTCAGCGAAAGAAAGTTCAACTTTTTTCTCAATACCTTCACCCACTTCAAAGCGAGCGAATTGAACAACTGTAGTACCAGTTGCTTTAAGAACGTCAGCAACTTTCTTGTCGTTGTCGATTACGTACATTTGACGATCAAGAGCAACTTCGTTCAAGTATTTCTCAACTGAACCAGTGACCATTTTCTCAACGATGTTTGCAGGCTTACCAGATTCGATTGCTTTAGCTTCAGCAATTTCTTTCTCTTTAGCGATAAGTTCAGCAGATACACCTTCAGCAGAGACAGCAACTGGATTGAACGCAGCAACGTGCATTGCAATACCTTTACCAGTCGCAGCATCACCAGTGTAAGATACAACAACACCGATTTTTAAACCGTGTTTGTAAACTGCAAGGTTTTCGCCTTCAATGATTTGAGCACGACGAACTTGGATGTTTTCACCGATTTTTTGAACAAGAGCAATACGCGCTTCTTCTACAGTTGCACCATCTTCAAGTTTCAATTCAGCAATTTTAGCAGCATCAGTTTCGCCAGCAGCTAACGCAGCAGCAGCAACTTGAGCAGAGAAACCAGCAAAGTTTTCGTCTTTAGCAACGAAGTCAGTTTGGCAGTTTACTTCTAAAAGAAGCGCTTTGTTACCGTCTTGAGCGATAGTGATTGCGCCATCAGCTGCAATGTTACCCGCTTTTTTAGCCGCTTTAGCTTGACCAGATTTACGAAGGTTATCAATCGCTAATTCGATGTCACCATTCGCTTCTGTTAATGCTTTTTTACATTCCATCATTGCAAGACCAGTACGATCGCGCAATTCTTTAACCATGCTTGCTGTAACTGCAGTCATGTCAATCTCCTAAATACGGTAGAAAATGAATTCTTTTTAGAACAGAAACGGCCCAGAGCTGTCTCTTGGGCCGTCTGCATACATGACGCTTACTTTGCCACCAGCACATGTCGCAAAAATGACAAGCTTACGTCAAACGCATTAAGCCTCAGGAGCTTCTTTAGCTTCTTCAACTTTAGCTTGTGCATTTGCTTGTGATTGAGCATATTCTTTACCAGCAAGAATCGCATCAGCCATAGCAGAAGCATACAAAGTAACTGCACGGATCGCATCGTCATTACCCGGGATAACGTAGTCTACGTTGTCTGGGTTAGAGTTTGTATCAACGATACCGATTACAGGAATACCAAGGTTTTTAGCTTCTTTAATTGCAATTGCTTCGTGATCAACGTCGATTACGAATAATGCGTCAGGTAAACCACCCATGTTCTTAACGCCGCCTAAAGCGCGTTCAAGTTTTTCCATCTCACGAGTACGCTCTAAAGCTTCACGTTTAGTAAGCTTAGCGAAAGTACCATCTTGAGATTGAGTTTGAAGATCTTTAAGACGGTTGATAGATTGGCGAAGTGTTTTCCAGTTCGTCAACATACCACCTAACCAACGGTGATCAACATATGGTTGACCAGCACGTTGTGCTTGTTCACGGATGATGTTAGAAGCAGCACGTTTCGTACCAACAAACAATACTTTATTCTTTTTGCTAGCAAGGTTGTTAACAAAGTTCAAAGCATCATTTAACGCAGGAACAGTGTGCTCAAGGTTGATGATGTGAATTTTGTTACGCGCACCAAAGATGTATTGACGCATCTTTGGGTTCCAGAAACGTGTTTGGTGACCGAAGTGTGCGCCTGCTTGAAGAAGGTCGCGCATGCTTACGTTGTAATCTGCCATTTTCTTTACCTTAAAGTTTGGGTTAGGCCTCCATATATCCGCATCCTCCACCCTAACGGGCACCCAGAGAAATGTGTCGATATATGTGCGGATTTTATTGCCCCATCGCACAAAGCCCGTGAAATTTATTCACGAAAAAGCATTTGATAAAATGGGCGGCTATTTATACCATAGTCACACACAAATTTCCAAAAGTTTTTAGAGATCATGAACAGTACTTACGAAGCACCCCGTCGACTCATCAAAAGCGCTGAAGACATCGAAAAGATGCGTGTGGCTGGACGACTGGCGGCTGAAGTCTTGGATATGATCAAGCCACATATTAAACCAGGTGTGACTACACTTGAGTTAGATACGATTTGTCACGATTATATTGTCAATAAACAAGACGCTATTCCAGCATGTTTAGGTTACGGTGCAGCACCGGGTCGCCCTGCTTTCCAACATGTGATCTGTACTTCTGTAAACCATGTGGTCTGTCACGGCATTCCTTCAGATGCAAAAGTGTTGAAAAAAGGCGATATTTTAAATATTGATGTGACGGTCATTAAAGATGGTTTCCACGGCGATACCAACATGATGTACATCGTGGGTGGCGAAACTTCTATTCTCGCGAATCGTTTATGTAAAGTGGCACAAGAAGCGATGTACCGTGGAATAGCAACAGTGAAGCCAGGTTCAACCATTGGCGACATTGGTCACGCCATTCAACAATATGTCGAATCGGAACGTTTCGGTGTCGTGCGTGAATATTGTGGTCACGGTATTGGGACTGTGTTCCATGACGAACCTCAAGTCTTACACTATGGTCAACCAAACTCAGGCATGATTTTAGAAGAAGGCATGACCTTTACCATTGAACCAATGGTCAATGGTGGTGACTGGAAAACTAGATTACTGGGCGATAAATGGACGGTAGTGACCAAAGACCATAGTTTGTCTGCACAGTATGAACATACGTTGTTGGTCACTAAAAACGGGGTTGAAGTATTAACTGCACGTCCTGAAGAAGATTTATCACGTTTTCAGTCTTAAATGATGTCATTGGCATGAATTATGATGCCATCTGTCAAAAAGGCCACCTACTGGTGGTCTTTTTTATGACTAAGTAAATATTGGATTTGAAATTTTTTCTTTATTTTACAAACAGCTAGAATCAAAAAATATTCAACAGTAGCTTTCTATTACATTCATTCACCTGTAACAAAGATTGCAAGCTAGTAACATGATCACACAAAACAGGTTTTGACATTCACAAATGTCAAAAACACATGTCCTTCAAAAACAACAGCTTTATCGTAGCAGCAACCTTAATAATACGCTCTATAAAAACGAATAGCTAATTTGGACATGGAGTCCCAGAATGAAAAAAACATTGCTTTGTGTAGCAACGTCTATTGCTGCTTTACCTATGCTCACACATGCAGATTCACCTTATTTTAGTCTACAAGATG
The DNA here is from genome assembly GCF_002018925.1 of Acinetobacter sp. MF4642. Taxonomy (NCBI): domain Bacteria; kingdom Pseudomonadati; phylum Pseudomonadota; class Gammaproteobacteria; order Moraxellales; family Moraxellaceae; genus Acinetobacter; species Acinetobacter sp. MF4642. Next base: position 16,889 of record NZ_MVON01000026.1, on the reverse strand, counting down.
GTGATGGATTTAAACGCTTTTCTGTATCGGTCGGTGCTTTACATGTCATGCCACAAGGTAAAGCTCAACCTTTCCGAGTTAACACATCGGTTAAAGAAGGCGAAACTGCAAAAGTTGGAGATATCAAAGCACAAACGGTGCTCGACAATATCAAGCCAGGAAGTAGCGTCAATCCTCTCTTAAAGGCTACTCTTGATGGGCTAGCTTTAATTAATGCTGATGTCCCCTCAGCATTAAGTGGGACTGCTGAAATCCGTGGACTCAGTCAATGGGACAACCCTGGTACGGGTTTAGAAGCCGATGATGTCACCACATTGGGCATCATGACTAATTACTTTTTTACCGACAATATTTCTTTTGAAATGAAAGCAGGGATTCCACCTAAAGTCGATTTACAAGGTAAAGGAAAAATTTATGCGCCTTTTTCAGCAACTGCAACACCTATGGGCGGAGCTTTAGGAAATTTAGAACTTGAAAATGATATTTTCATTACCGATTTGGAAGCACACGGCCCTGCGGCATCTGCACGTGCGTGGACACCTGCTTTCGAGTTCCAATATCACTTTGGTAAAACAGGTGTGAATAAATTCCGCCCCTATGTCGGTGTTGGAATGATGTATGCCTACTTTAATGAGTTGGAAATTAACCCACAAACTGAAAAAGACTTGATTGCAGCAGGTCATATGATTGCCAATATTAAAGAAGGAAATGCTGGCGCATCACTTGAAGGGAAAAAAAGTTCAGCTAATCCCAAAGTTAAGCTAGAAGCAACTGATGCCTTCGCCCCTATTGCAACCGTCGGTTTCACCTATGACTTTAATGATAAATGGTTTGCTGTCGGTTCCGTGTCCTATGCTCATCTTAAAAATGAAACCACGATTACCGTCAAAGATGCTACGCACGGTGAACTGATCAAATCTACAGCCGATATTGAAATTAACCCGATTCTGGCTTATGCAGGGGTCGGCTACCGGTTCTAAGCTTCAAACAACTAGCAAAAAGACGACACCAAGTCGTCTTTTTTCATGAATATTCATTGTTTTTATTGATCAAATAGTAAATTTTTTATCATCGCTTTCAGCAAATAATTCACTTAATATAGCGAACTCTAAGCTCATTTTTTGGTTGAAATATGTCAGAAACTCGTTTTTCCAAACCGCTGATTTATATGCTCATTGGAAGTGCAATAATTCTGGCATTATCACTAGGTGTCCGACATGGCTTTGGACTCTACCTTGTGCCTATGAGTGATGAGTTTGGCTGGGGACATAATGTTTTTAGTCTAGCGATTGCGATGCAAAACCTGATTTGGGGCGCTGCGCAACCCTTTACAGGTGCATTAGCAGATAAATATGGCTCTAAAATCGTGGTTGCCGTCGGTGGTGTGTTGTATACCATCGGTTTGCTGCTCATGGCAGTCAGCTCTACGGGTTGGTTACTCAACTTAAGTGTCGGTCTTATTTTGGGCCTAGCATTATCTGCGACCTCTTTTTCTGTATTGTTATCCGCGGTGGGTCGTGCTGCACCGCCTGAAAAACGTAGCCTTGCTATGGGCATTGCCAGTGCAGCGGGTTCTTTTGGGCAGTTCATTATGCTGCCGTCAACCTTACTGCTGCTACAAAACTTTGGCTGGTCTGCGGCGCTGGTCGTTAGTGCAATTTTAATTGCGATGATTGTTCCACTGGCCTGGATGCTCAAAGCTCCCGCCTTTGTTGTACCGAATGCGTCAACCAACCAAGTTCAGCTCAGCTTTAAAGATATCTTAGTGATTGCGAAAAACCATAAACCATTTTGGTTCCTATCACTCGGTTTTTTGGTCTGTGGCTTCCAAGTGGTCTTTATAGGTATCCATTTACCTGGCTATTTGATTGACCATGGTTTTAATGCAACCACAGGAACCGTTTTCTTGGCGCTGGTCGGTTTATTTAATATCGTTGGCACTTACACTGCGGGTTGGCTAGGTGGGAAATATTCTAAACCAAAGTTGCTGATGGGCTTATATGGGCTCAGAGGCATTGCGATTATTGCCTTTTTGATGCTCCCGCTCAGCACCCTCACCATCTATAGCTTTGGTGTGGTGATGGGTTTATTATGGTTATCTACAGTGCCTTTGACCAACGGTATTGTGGCCAATATGTTTGGTATTAAATACCTCAGCATGCTGAGCGGCATCGTGTTCTTTACCCATCAAGTTGGTTCATTTTTCGGTGGATGGCTGGGTGGTGTGAACCATGACGTGACAGGTAATTATGACTTGATTTGGCTGTTCTCTATTATTCTGAGTGTTTTTGGCGTACTGGTACATTTCTTTGTCGATGAAAAGGCGGTTGTCCATGACTAATTCATTTTTATGGCTCAAGTGTGTTATCGGCATTAGCATCGTTGCTTTGTTTGCTCTGGCGATTAGCCTTTGGCTGAATACACCTGACCTGTTTGAGTATTTTAATCAGGCGTTTTGCGCACATTAAATCTGCTCATTTTGAGCTAAATATTTCATTATAAAAGAAAAGTAATACAATCATTAGCTTAGTATTTTTTAAGTTTTTTCATAAGTTTAGAACTTCTTTTAATTTTAAGATTACACATATTTTGATTACATTTTCTCTAGACCTCATATCTAGAGAAAATAATCAAAATGACCGCACTAACCCAACTTTCACAAGCAATTCATGATGCCCCGCGTTGGCATCAACCTGAACAATTTCAAAATCCAGAAGAAATACAAATTATCCCACTGGCGGAAGAAGCCTTAGGTGCTGTGGTTTTTGGTTTAGATGCCCGTAAAGCTCAAGCAGGAGAAACCATTTACCGCTTGAAACAAGCTTTGGCTGAACATCTAATTTTAATTTTTAAAAACCAAACTTTGGATGATCTGCAATATTTAGCCTTTGCCAGTTATTTTGGTTCTATTTTCCGCCCAAGTGCGGACAATCCTGTGCTGGCTAGCCAGACTGACACTGGTGTTCCACCCGATGTAGTTCCTGTTTCCAATGCGGTCGGTCAAGGCGACTACACTGGCCATGGCGAACTCACCCCACATGCCGATCACCAGTGGACACCTCTTCCCTCTTTAGGCTCTCTGCTCTATGCCCTTGAGCTTCCTCCAGACGGCGGACAAACCTCTTGGTTCAATACCATCAAAGCCTATGATGCGCTTCCCAATGACGTCAAAAAGCAGATCGACCAACTACAACTGATTACTTATAACCCATTCGTCCGTGCGCAAAGTAATACAGGCAATACAGGTTATGGAGACAGCCCTTATTATCGCTTTAAAGATCAACCCATTTTAGGTCATGCCTATCCGCATCCCTTAGTCCGCACACATCCAGAATCTGGACGTAAAGCGCTTTGGCTCAATACCCGTTCGGAAGTTGAATTACTCAATGTTGATGATACCGAAGGCAGCGAATTGATTGCTGAACTTCGTGCGCACATCCTCAAACCTGAGTTTCGCTATGAACATCACTGGGAAACTGGAGATATTGTCTTTTGGGATAATCAGGTGACACTACATTCACGTCGCACCTTTCCTGTCGATCAACGTCGCTTACTCAAACGTATTAGTCTTGCAGGTGGGCGTCCTTACTAAGCGATAAATAAAATGAATGATTTATTGGTATGACACCAAAATGTCACGATTGTTTTAGATAATCTGTTAAAAAACCAATAAAAAAGCCCATCGTTTGATGGGCTTTTTTATTTCTATGACTTAAGCATTGCGTTTCGCAAAGTCATCCATAAAATTCACTAACGCTTGAACGCCTTCTAGTGGAACCGCATTGTAAATGCTTGCGCGCATCCCACCAACTGAACGGTGACCTGCAAGGTTCAACAAATGGTTTTCTTCAGCTTCTTTGAGGAAGAGTTTTTCTAAATCTGGATTCGCCAAAGTAAAAGGCACATTCATAATTGAACGGTTTTGCACAGCAATTGGATTTGCATAAAAATCGCTTGCATCGATATAACCATAAAGCAGTTTCGCCTTTTCAAGGTTCACTTTATGAATCGCTTCAACACCGCCTTGTTCAAGTAGCCATTCAAACACCAGACCGGACAAGTACCATGCATAGGTCGACGGTGTATTCACCATCGAATCATTCTTCGCTTGTGAAGCGTATTTCAAAATACTTGGAATTTCAGGTTTGGCTTGATCTAGCAGATCTTCACGAACAATAACCAAGGTTAAACCCGCTGGGCCAATGTTCTTTTGCGCGCCTGCATAAATGATACCAAATTTAGTCACATCAACAGGTGCAGACAAAATACTTGAAGACAAGTCTGCAACCAATGGCGCATTGGTTTCTGGAATAGCCGAAAACTGAAGACCACCAATCGTTTCATTATCTACATAATGCACATAAGCCGCATCTTGAGATAAGTTCCAAGTGCTTGAGTCTGCAATGGTAAGTTTTCCATCAATTTGCGTACCTGCTTCAATGACGTTGATATCGCCATAGCGCTGCGCTTCTTTCAGTGCTTTCTCAGACCAAATTCCAGTATGGATATAGTCCGCTTTGCTGTTTTTACCCAACAAATTTAAAGGAATAGCGGAGAACTGAAGTGAAGCACCACCTTGAAGGAACAAGACTTTATAGTTCTCTGGAATGTTCATGAGTTTACGTAAATCTGCTTCTGCTTTTTCAGCCACAGCAACATAGTCTTTACTACGGTGACTCATTTCCATGATGGAAAGACCTTTGCCTTGCCAATCAAGCATTTCAGCTTGTGCTTTTTCTAAAACGGCAGTAGGTAATGCAGCAGGACCAGCACAGAAGTTGTACGCGCGCATGATTTTTCCTTTCAAAGTGAAACACAATAAAATGATGGCATTTAACCACAGATAGCCAGTGCTTGCAGTAAATTCAACTGAAAATATTTCAATGTAATCTCACCTTTACAGTCAAAAACTCAATCAAGATCAACGATCCAGTTTGAACTCAGCATTCCTCAATCAATTACAGCAGCGCTTTCCGATTCACCAAAGCTCAAACGAAAGCATTTCCTTTGCTTAAAAATGTCGCTAATCTATTGATATACAGTTGCAAATTAAACAATTCAGTAACTGAGTCAGCATTCAGAACAGTTAGATTATGCGTATAATGTGCAAAAACATAGAAAAGAGTCGTGCTCATGCCACAAAGACTATTCAACATGCTTAATACACCAGCCAACAAATTCTTATTGCGTACATCACTACCATCAATCTTGTCATTAAGCATGTTCGGTCTCAGTCTCGGAATCAGCTCGACGACTTTTGCTGCATCTATCAGCTATCAACAAGCTGAGCAAAGTGTGTTACAAGACTCGTTTAGCACACAGGCCACCCAAGCCTTACAACAAGCCTCAAAACTAGAAGCTGAAGCGGTCAAAGGTTTGGGGCTACCCCGTATCGATCTGAACGTACGTGCTTATGCTTTTCATAATGAGCTGGATGTACCTCTTGGTGCACTCAAAAATAATTTAGAACACACACTAACTGACGGTGTAGCCACAAAAATTGATGAGTGGCAAAACACCTATCCAAATTTGGGCGATTTAAGTGGTTTAGAACAAGGTATTGATCAAACCATCCATAATGGTGTCGGGCTTATTCCGAATAGTTCGCAAATTACCTTAGAAGATCAAGTCATACGCCCAACCATTTCTGCAATGATGCCGCTTTATACAGGCGGATTAACCTCAAGTGCGAAACAAGTCGCCAATATCAAAGCCAAACGTAGCGAACTCAACAGCAAACAACAGCAAGACCTACAACGCTTTGAGCTGATTCAAGCCTATTTCAATGTTCAACTGCAAAAACAGTTACTCGCATCTAGCCAATATAATTGGCATGCAATGCAAAAACACTATGACAATGCACTTAAACTTGAACAACAGGGCTTTATTAGTAAAGGCCAGCGCATGCAATTTGAAGTGGCAAAAAACAATGCACAACGCAGTGAGCAAGCCAGTCAGGCCAATTTAAAAGCCAGTTTATTTCAGTTGAATAACCTTTTGCAAAGCAGCCAAATTACTGAGCTCACCACACCACTCTTTATTAACAGTACCCAAAACCAAGATCTGAATACCCTACTCAGGTCATATGCAGATCAATCGGCTTTAGTACAAAAACTGCAAATGGACACTCAATTGGCACAAGCCAATGTCACCGCACAAAACGCCGCCAAGAAACCCCATATTTTTGCCTTTGGTGAATACAGTCTGGATGACAAAAATAACTGGATCGTTGGCTTAGCCGCACAGTACAATCTGTTTTCAGGCATTGATAAAAACAAAAATGTCCAAGCAGCTGAATTACAACGCTATGCTTCTGAACTGATGACAGCACGGACTAAACAAGAAATTGAAAATGTGATTTATAAATCGTATAGCGAAGCCACCACAGCGCAGCAAAGTGATCAGTTATTACAGCAAAATATAAAAGCAGCGCAAGAAAATTTACGTATACAAGAACTGTCCTTTAAAGAAGATATGGGAACAGCGACCCAAGTGATCGATGCACAAAATATGCTCAGCGCTTTAAAAGCAGAAACCGCACTGAATGCCTATAAATATGTCATGTCACTGGCGACGCTTCTACAAAGTCATGGTTCGATCCATCAGTTCCAAACCTATCTTCTGCAACCCAATACACGATTTATTCGTTAATTCTTTGATGAGAGCCATTTAATGAATCAAGATCAAAACCAATCTGATCCGCAAAAACCTGAAAAACAAGAAGATCAAGCGGTGCCATCAACAGAGGAATTAACCACAAATGATACTCAAGAGCAGGCACAGACTGAGAGCGAACAGATTGAGCCAGCATCAGTCAATACGAACACCGAGCAAAAGTCCAAAGCGATCAAGCTAATTGGGGGGCTTGCTCTCATCATTCTATTCATCGTGATTGCTTTTGGACTGTGGAAGGTCTATCAACCGAAAACGGTTGAAATCCAAGGTCGAGTTGAAGCAGAAACGATCCATGTTAGCACCAAAGTGCCCAGTCGAATTGATGAAATCTATGTCCATGACGGACAGAAGATCAGCAAAAACCAAGAACTCGTTCGACTGTATAGCCCTGAAGTCGATGCCAAAAAACAGCAAGCACTGGCCAGCTTACAGGCTGCCTTAGCACTCCAGTCCACCGCTGACCGTGGCTCTCAGGAAGAAAATATTGCGAGTTTATACGCCAACTGGCAAGCACTGAAAGCACAGCAAACTTTGGCACAAACCACCTATCAACGTGGTGCAAACTTGTACCAACAAGGTGTCATCTCACGCCAACGTCGTGATGAAATGCATGCTGCGGCGCAATCAGCTGCTCAAATGACAGAAGCGGCATATCAACAGTATGCTCGGGCTGAACGTGGCAGCACTCCACAGCAAAAAAGTTCAGCAGATGCGCAAGTGCAAATTGCAAAAGCAGCTGTTGCTGAAGTCAATGCACTTGAAGCTGAAACCAAACTACTCTCACCCATTGACGGTACTGTCTCTAAAACTTATGGCAAACCCTCTGAATTGGTAGCGATGGGTGTGCCGATTGTCAGTATTATTCAAGATCGCGAGCTTTGGGTATCACTGAATATTCGTGAAGACCAATACGCCAACATCTATCAAGCAAAACAAATTGAAGGCTTTATTCCAGCCTTAAACCTGAATACAAACTTTAATATTAAGAATATTGATGCCGAAGGCGAATTTGCCACGATTAAGACCACACGCCAAACAGGAGGCTATGACATTCGTAGCTTTAAAGTTCATTTGACGCCTTCGCAAGCTATTCCAGACCTAAAAGTTGGCATGAGTGTGTTGTTTAAAGTCAAAGAGAGCAAATAATGCTAAGGGGACTACTGCGGGAACTGAACTATTTACTCAAACATAAGTGGGATCTATGTTTAGTCACGCTTGCCCCACTGTTTATTATCGTACTGTTTTCCAGCATGTTTGCCCAAGGTAAACCCGAACATTTGCCTATTGCGATTATTGATCAGGACCAAAGTGAGCTAAGCCAAAACATACAGCGCTACTTAAGACTCAACCATACTTTAGATGTCGCCATCGTCAGTGATCAAAATACCGAAGTTGAAAAGTTGCTGAACCAAACCAAAGTTTGGGGTTACGTCAGTATTCCCAATGGGGCCGAACAACGTTTTGTTCAAGCTAAAGATGCTGAAATCAGCATCGCCTATAACCAAAGTTACTTTAGTGTGGGTAACACCATTTCATCAGCCATGTTACTCAGCACAGTTGAAGCCATGGCAGACTATGCTGGTGAAAGCTATTTAAAAAATACTATTCCTTATTTAGATGTACCTACACCACACGTTAAAATTTCGACCTTATACAACCCAAATTTGAGTTATGAGTTCTATTTAGAACCCTTTATGATTCCTGCGATTTTACATTTACTGCTCTGCTGCTGTGTCGCGTTTTCAGTCGGTCAGGAATTTAAGTTTCATACAACGCAAAACTGGCTAAACAATCAATCCGCTTTTAAAGCTATCCTCTCTAAGAATCTGACCTATGTTCTAATTTTTAGCTTATGGACATGGGCGTGGATGTTTTGGCTGATTGAGATTCGCGGTTGGTTTGTCGCAGGTCAACTTTGGTTGATTATGTTGGGACAGCTTTTATTTTATAGTGCCTATGCCTTGATCAGTAGCACCATTGTTTTAGCCACCAACAACTTATCTAAAACCTTTGGTTTAATTGCTGTGTATGGCGGCTCTTCGCTCAGTTTTGCAGGAGTGACGCTCCCCTTAAATAACGCACCACTGTTTACCAAATTTTGGGCCAATATTATCCCTTACACACCTTATGCCAAACTACAAACCGAACAATGGGTCATTGGTAGCCCAATTAGTTCATCGCTATTGCCTTTACTCATACTTATCCTCTATGTGGTCTTTTACGCTGTGACCTCTGTCCTGCTGCTCAAAAAACGAAGCAAAGGAGCAGTGTCATGAAGTCATTTTTGCACTATTACCTCAAGACATTTAAAGACATTATCGCCAATCAGTCGATTTTAACCACGCTCATCCTCTCGGTGATTTTCTATAGTGTTTTCTATCCGACTGCCTACAAAGCACAGCAAGCAGAAGCTTTGCCGATTGTAATTGTGGATGAAGAACAAAGTATCGTGACCAATAACATCATTCAGCAAGTTTCGCTCAGTCCAAATGTTGAAGTGAAAGCTGTGACGGGTAATTTCCTCGATGCTGAAAATATGATTAAACAACAGCAAGCCGATGGTATTTTGCTCTTACCCGAAAATCTTTCCAACAGTCTTCGGCATGGCGAAGTCGGTGGGATTGGGCTCTATCTCAGCGCGGCAAACTTTTTAAAAACTAAGCAAATTGGACTAGGTCTCGCTACCTCAATTGAAAATGCTGTACGCGAGCATGTGGAAAAATTTGGCAATATTTCGCACTTTTCTCCAGCCATTTCCATTCATCAAACACCGCTTTTTAACACAATGTCGGGTTATGGCAGTTATATTTTCCCTGCTATTGCTCCGCTGATTATTCATCAAACCATCGTGCTCGGTTTAGGGATGTTATTGGCCGGATACCGCGAACAGAAATGGCGACCAACGACGACGGAATTTTTTGCGATTTTTTGCACCATTCTGACCATTGGTATGCTCGGTTGTTTATATTTATTTGGCTTTATTTATTGGTTAAATGACTACCCACATGGGGGAAATTTTAGTGGCATGTTACTGGCCGTGCCGATTTTTATAGGCTGTATCGTGGCTTTAGGCATGTTGATTTCAACATTTTTCGATATGCCTGAGCGTGCAGGACATGTCATTGTATTTACCTCTATTCCGCTATTTCTACTTTCAGGAACAGCATGGCCACACGCCGCAATGCCCGCTTGGATGCAATACTTGGGCAATGTTTTGCCATCGACCCAAGGGATTCAAATGTTTATTCAACTGAACCAAATGGGTGTACCAACTACACTTATTCTGCCGAAACTACTCTATCTCTTTGTGTTTGGTATAGCTTGCGCAGCATTTGCTTATTGGCGTCTCAAGCATCGCTAAATTTTAGAACGTATTGATAACAATCCTACCAATTTAATCCGTTGAGGCCCCATAAAGTTTGACATCAAAGCTGCGAATTTTTGTGTTTCCGCCTGCTTTATCAAAACCAACATCGTATTGAACTAGGTTTTTATTGCTATAAGCATACTCATAGGTAACTGCATACAAACTTGGTTTTTCCGTCGACTTTTCAATGTGTTTCGATACAATTTTTTGAGTCGTTATGGCTTGTTTAGGAATCGATTTTGCAAATTTGCGCATGTCTTTTTCATGAGTTTTAAATTCACGCTGTAACTCTGGCTCAAAATAAGTATAGAGCTGCGGAAAATCCCCCTGAGTAAAGGCTTGATAAGCTTGCTGAGCCACTTTCTCTTGAGCAGGACTCGGATTTGGAATCGAATCCAATGCCTGTTGTCCCAATTTATCACACGCTGTTAAAGCCAACGCACAACTCAAAACCAGTAATTTTGCTTTCATAAAATCTTATCCACCACTAGGTCATCGCCAATATGAAAAAGGACGCCGAAGCGCCCTTTTCTTTTTCATTCAGTTAGTCTTCGTTCGATGTATTGGTATCTGTTGTATTTTCAGATGCATCTACATTTACTTCGTCAACCACAGTTTCTTCAGTTGTTTCAATAGAAGCATCTAAAATATCATCTTCGACTTCAACTGCTTCAACAGCAACGACACCGACCAAGATCTCTTCATTACCTAAACGAATCAGACGTACACCTTGTGCATTACGCCCTGTTCTAGCAACTTCAGAGGCACGAGTACGAACTAAAGTACCGCCATCAGAAATCAACATCAACTCTTTAGATTCATCAATTGCAACCGCACCGACCAACTCACCGTTACGTTCAGATGTTTTGATGGCAATAACACCTTTACCACCACGTTTCTTGGTTGGGAAGTCATCAACAGGCGTACGTTTCCCATAACCATTTGCAGAAGCACACAGTACTTCGCCAGTTTCAGGTACAACAACTAATGAAACAATACGGCTCGCCACATTTAAATCAGAAGATTCTTCATCCTCTGAATCTGTGTCAGTTTCAACATCATCTTCGACCTGGGCTGCAGCTAAAGTGACACGCATACCACGCACCCCTTTTGCAGTACGTCCCATCACACGTGCATCAGTTTCAGAGAAGCGAATTGCTTTACCTTCATTTGAGAACAACATGATTTGCTGTTCGCCATCGGTGATTGCAACACCAATCAAAGTATCTTCTTCTTTTAGCTCAATTGCACGTAAGCCGTTTGAACGAACATTACTAAATTGTTCTAATTCAACACGCTTGACTGTACCAGATGCAGTTGCCATAAATACAAAGAAGTTCTTACGCATTTTCTCTGCAAGATCAGCAAATTCAACAACCGTTTCATTGTCCAAATCAGTTGTTGAAAGCTCAACACCCAACTCTTTCAATTGCTTACGTAATGCATCAGAAAGTTCATCAGCATCTTCAGCCAACTCATCGAATGAAGCTTTTAACGCTTCATAATGCGCGTCGATCATACTATTTTCACGTAATGTCGCGACATTGCTACGCACAAAGTTTTTGAACTCAGCTAAGCGTTCTTTAAATTTCTTCGGTGCATCAATCACTGGAAGAATTGCTGTGATTGTCTCATCGGCATCCAGTGGCAATAAGTTCACCATTGGGCGACCTTTTGAACCACGCGATGCTTGAGGCACTTCAAACACTCTCAGGCGATAGACTTTACCAACATTGGTAAAGCACAACACTGTGGCATGGTTAGAGGTCACAATCAGATGCTGGATGTAATCATCTTCTTTCATCGATGTCGCAGATTTACCACGTCCACCACGACGCTGTGCAGCATAGTCTGAAAGCGGTTGCGTTTTCGCATAACCTGTTTTTGAAACAGTCAGTACCACTTGCTCTTCAGGAATTAAATCTTCACGCGAGAAGTCAATACGAGACTCAACAATTGCGGTACGACGAGCATCACCGTATTGTTGCAAAATTAAAGCTAATTCTTCTTTAATCACTGCCATCAATAAATTGAAGTCATTTAAAATCGCTGTGAGTTCAGCAATTTGACCTAAAATTTCAGTATATTCAGATTGTAACTTGTCTTGTTCAAGACCCGTTAAACGGTGCAAACGAAGCTCAAGAATCGCACCGACTTGCGCAGGCGATAAACGATATATCTGACCATCTAAACCAAACGGGCGGCTTGGATCTTCACCTTCAATTTCGTCGGGACGTACAGAAACAGAACCTGCTTTTTCAAGCAGTGCAATTACATTCCCAGCTGCCCACTCACCTGCTTGTAAACGCTCACGCGCCTCAGCTGGGTTTGCAGAAGTTTTAATGGTTTCAATGATCGCATCAATATTTGCTAATGCTACCGTCAAACCTTCTAAAATATGACCACGTTCACGTGCTTTGCGCAACTCAAACATCGTACGACGCGTCACTACTTCTTGGCGGTGACGAATAAATGCCGCAACAATGTCTTTCAAGTTCATTAACTTTGGTTGGCCGTTGTCTAAGCACACCATGTTAATGCTGAAAGAGTTTTCCAACTGCGTGTTTTGGAATAAGTTATTTACCACAACTTCAGCGTTTTCACCACGCTTTAAGTCGATCGCAATACGCATCCCGTCTTTGTCAGATTCGTCACGTAGCTCAGAAATACCTTCCAGTTTTTTCTCTTTCACCAACTCAGCGATACGTTCAATCGTTCTTGCTTTGTTGACTTGATATGGAATTTCTGTGAAAACGATCGTGGTACGACCTGTTTTTTGGTCTTCTTCAAAGTGGTATTTACCACGAATATGCAAACGACCTTTACCCGTACGGTAAGCATCAACAATGCCCGCTTTACCGTAAATAATGCCACCAGTAGGAAAGTCTGGACCCGAAATATATTCCATCAATCCTTCAATTGAAATATTTGGGTTTTCAGCATAGGCCAAACAAGCGTTCACTACTTCAGTCATGTTGTGCGGCGCCATATTGGTCGCCATACCCACCGCAATACCTGTAGTACCGTTAATCAGTAAGTTAGGAATACGCGTTGGCATCACTTGCGGAATACGTTCAGAGCCGTCGTAGTTGTCTTCCCAATCCACCGTATCTTTTTCAAGATCGGCAAGAATTTCATGAGTTAACTTACGCATACGAACTTCGGTATAACGCATCGCAGCTGCGCTATCGCCATCGACCGAACCAAAGTTCCCCTGACCATCAACCAATTGATAACGCAAGCTAAAGTCTTGAGCCATACGGACAATGGTTTCATAAACAGCAGAATCACCGTGTGGGTGATATTTACCGATCACATCACCAACCACGCGGGCAGACTTTTTATAAGCTTTGTTGTAGTCATTACCCAATTCGTGCATTGCATAAAGCACACGACGATGAACAGGTTTTAGACCATCTCGAACATCTGGCAAAGCACGAGAAACAATCACGCTCATTGCATAGTCAAGATACGAGTTCTTGAGTTCATCCTCAATCGCAATCGGTCTGATTTCCGATACGCTCATGCATACTCCTTATTCTACAAACGTAAAACCGCTTGCATTTATATGTCGTAAAACTTGCAAAATTATTAGTTCAAAATACTGAACTAAAAACTGAAATATAGCCATAAATTATAGCATAAACACTCTGATTTTTGTGGCACGTCACCACAGTTAATCTCGTTAATTTTCTTTAATTTAGGGGTTATTTTTTACACATGTATAGGATGTACATTTACAGCTCCATCACATTCCCCATCAGCGTTGCATAAAATGCAAAAAAGCCCTCATTTTTGAGAGCTTTAAGCCATGTCTTGCCTATCTTTGGACTTACTGATCGATCCCTTGCTTATCGCGCTGCATAATATGAAATGCAACCATAAACAAACCCAGTATTAAAGGAAACTCATACAGCTCTTCCATAAGGTCTTTATAAGCAATCTGATGTAAGAAAATTCCACCATAAATGCGGCTGTGCTCAATGCCGTCAGAAATAATCAATCCCAACACCGTGAGCAGCATTGCCCAAGCAGGGATCGTCATGCTCTTCATTTTTATCGCAATCTCATCGCGCAGTGGTTTAACCAATAACATAAATACGACTGAACCAATCAAAACCACCGAGATGCCACGAAAATATACTTTTGGGACTTCGGGAAAATAGTCTCTCCCCCAACTGGTGCTACGCCCAAATAGAAGCAACCACCACAGTACAGCCCAGATCCAAAAATACTTTTTACCATCAGGAAGATGCATCGGTTGCATGTAAAAATAGCTAAATACAGCAAATATCAATAAAAGTAACGCTTGAATATTTTCCACGCCACGTACAACAGCACCACCTAAAAGTGGAAACTGCAGATCAGCTAAAAATGGAAAAATTAGACACAGAACAGCAAGGATCAGAACAGACCAAGATACGCGAGTATCAATCAGCAAGATTACAACTCCCAACTTAACAAAAAATGTTTTGTGTAAGTTAAGCTTAAAAATGGATGGCAAATAGTATCATAAATCTGAATATTCAGATGCACACTCATCTAAAGAAATGCTTAAATTTTCATTATTATTTGCAGAATACAAGGACTTAAAATAACAAAATAAATATCGAGTGATTTTAATTTTTTACAATATTAAAGAACAGCTTTAGCACATAAAAAAACGCTCCTGCACATAGCAGTTAAGCATTGCTTAAACTGCTTGCACAAAAGCGTTTTTTTGAAACGTTGTCAGGAATTAGATTTTAGATACTAACTCTGGAACAACGGTATTCAAATCACCTACTAACCAGTAATCTGCTACTGCATTGATCGGTGCTTCTTCGTCTTTGTTGATCGCAACGATCACTTTAGAGTCTTTCATACCTGCCAAGTGCTGGATCGCACCAGAGATACCTACAGCGATATACAGATCAGGCGCAACAATTTTACCTGTTTGGCCTACTTGCATGTCGTTTGGAACGAAGCCAGCGTCAACCGCAGCACGTGATGCACCTTGAGCGGCGCCCAATTTGTCAGCCAATGGATCTAGAACAGTATGGTAGTTTTCACCTGAACCCACACCACGACCACCTGAAACCACGATACGCGCAGCAGTTAATTCTGGGCGTTCAGATTTTACGATCTCTTCAGCAACAAACTTAGAGATACCCGCATTTTTTGCTTCGCTTACAGCTTCAACCGCAGCAGAACCACCTTCAGCAGCGACAGGGTCAAATGCTGTACCACGTACAGTACCAACAATGATTGCTTCATCAGACTGAACTGTTGCAATCGCGTTACCTGCATAGATTGGACGCTTGAACGTATTTGCAGATTCAACAGCAATGATGTCTGTAATCATGCTGACATCAAGAAGTGCAGCCACACGTGGAAGAATATTCTTACCCGTTGTAGTTGATGCAGCCAATACGTGTTTGAAACCACCTTTAGCAATATCTGCAACCAAAGCTGCAACGTTTTCAGCCAATTGGTTTGCGTAAACTGCGTTGTCAGCAAGTAATACTTTGCTTACACCCGCAACTTTTGCAGCAGCATCAGCAACAGCTTGAGCGCCAGAACCAGCAACTAATACAGTGATATCACCACCGATTTTTTGAGCTGCAGCAACAACGTTTAAAGTTGCACCATTTAGTGCTTTGTTGTCGTGCTCAGCGATAACTAAAATACTCATGATTTTATCCTTCTGTATTAGATCACTTTCGCTTCATTTTTTAGTTTTTCTACAAGTTCGTCTACAGACTTCACTTGTACGCCAGCTTTACGTTCAGCAGGCGCTTCAACTTTAACTGTTTTAAGTTTAGTTGTTGTAGAAACACCAAAATCAGCAGGAGACTTGGTATCCAGCGGTTTTTTACGCGCTTTCATGATGTTTGGAAGAGCAGCATAACGTGGCTCGTTCAAACGTAAGTCAGTGGTGATGATCGCTGGAAGTGCAAGTTCAACAGTTTGTAAACCACCGTCGATTTCACGAGTTACTTGTACTTTGTCGCCATCAACTTTAACTTCAGAAGCAAAAGTACCTTGACCTGCACCTAGAAGCGCACCAAGCATTTGGCCGACTTGGTTAGAGTCATCGTCAATTGCTTGCTTACCAAGAAGAATCAACTGAGGTTGTTCAGCGTCAACAACGCCTTTCAACACTTTCGCAATTTCTAAAGCACCCAGTTGGCTGTCATCAGCTTCAACTAAAATACCGCGGTCAGCACCAAGCGCCATTGCAGAACGGATTTGCTCTTGCGCTTCTTTAGGACCAATAGAAACAACGATGATTTCTGAAACAGTTCCTTTTTCTTTTAAGCGAACCGCTTCTTCCACTGCGATTTCACAGAATGGGTTAATTGACATTTTAACGTTGGTTAAGTCAACACCACTGTTGTCCGGCTTAACGCGAACTTTAACGTTGGCATCAACCACACGTTTTACAGCAACAAGAGCCTTCATGTAATCCTCGGCTGTTTTAGCAAATGTAAATGTTGAGAAAAGTTAGTTTAACTCTTCACTTAAATTTTTTTAGGTGCCCTATCTTGCAATGTGTACGGCATTTCGGTCAAGTCACAATTCACCAAAGAGCTGTAAAAATGCGTAAATTTAGCTGAACGACGCGTTCATACTTTTTTGTACGCACTATATTTGCACAAAATCGCACTCAGATTAAGTTATGATTTTTATTATATTTTTATTTGATTTACATTATTCAAAGATTTGATTTCTTTTCTCTAGGGTCTGTTGAGAATTACCGAGAGTTAATTAAACTCGCGCACAGTTGAATCATGGCTTCAAAACTCGTATCTGTTTTACAACTACGCATCGCTATACGTTTAAATTCTTTTAACTTACAGAAATA